>CBDURI010000027.1:0-16724 GCA_965369435.1 uncultured bacterium | reverse complement strand
CGAGCGCTACCGTCCGCGCGATCACGGACCTCCCCCGAGCTTCTTTAGCTCCACGGCGTATTGCTCCGCGGCTTTCGTGCGTCCCATCCGCTGGTTATAACCGACAAGCAGCTGCAGAATCTCGCGGCTGGCGGGGTAGCGCTCATGGATCCGACGGAGGGTTTTCAGCGACGCGGCTTCTTGGCCCTGGTCGAACTGGGCCACCGCATAGACGTACCCAAACCGAATGACCTCTGGGCGCATCTCGTGTGCACGGCGAAGGTGCGCCATGGCCTCTGAATGTTGCTCGAGCCGGACGAGCGTGAGGCCGAGGGCGAATTCGACGGCGGCGCGATCTGCAGCGGCCTTCAGCCCCTCACGAAGCGCCGCTTCCGCCTCTTCGTCCCGCTGCTGGCTTCGGTAGAGGTCGGCGAGGTTCACGTAGGCGGCGGTGAACGTGCGATCGATGTCGAGGGCTTCGCGTAGATTGTCCTCCGCGTGCTGGACGTCGCCGGCAAGGAGCGCCACATGCGCCAAGTCGACCAATCCCTCACCCCGGTCGGAATTGAACGCTCTCGCCTCGATATATTCCGCAGTGGCGGCTTTCAGTGCGTCGCGGTCGCGCGCGCTCCACCGGCCGGCGTGGGTTCCGAGCAGCGTGGCAACCGCTTCGATGCGAACCGTGCGCACCGGGTCGCGAAGCAGCTCGCGGACGATCTCGACACGCTGCTCGGACGGAAGCTCGCGCGCGGCGACGGCAACGGTGCGGCGGACGATGGGACTCGGGTCACGCGCTGTGCGCATCAACAAGGCGGGCAGTGCCGGGGAAGCGAGGTTGCGGAGCTCGAGTAATGCAGTCGCGCGGATGATGGCGGGCGCTGAACCAAGCGCGACGAGCTCGACGAGGCCCGGCTCGCCTTCCGGCCGTTGCATGCGCGCTGCGTGAAGCACTTCGGCAAACGTATCGTTGGCACGCGTCTCGAAGTGCTGCTCGATGTGACCTTCCGCCCACTCGGGGCTCTCGTTCGTGTGGCAACCGGTGCAAGCATCCGGTGCCCCGATCGCTGCCGCCAAGGCGGGACGCGGAAGCCCGAAGCGGTGGTCCGCGCGATCGTCGATCAACATGTAGGTGCGCTCCGGCATATGGCAGTCGGTGCAAAGGCTGCCGGGCGATCCGGACTTGTGAAAGTGGTGTTCTGGTCCATCGAAGGCATCGGCTTTGTGGCAGCGGGTGCACAAGGCGTTGCCCTCCGCTCGGAGATTCGCGCTGTGCCCGTCGTGGCAATCGCTGCACACCACGCCCGCCGCGTACATCTTGCTCTGCAGGAACGAGCCATAGACGTAGACCTCGTCTTGAATCTGGCCATCATCGAAGTAGCGCGCCTCATCGAGCACCGCGAGGCGGTAGCGGTCGTGATAGCCGGTCCCCGCCCCGCCCAGGTCGGCACGACGGGAGTGACAAGGGGCACAAGACTCGAGCTCGTCGCTCGGCTGCGATGTGGCGAGCACGGCAATGTCGCCACCCTCGACGAACGACCACTTCCGTTTCTCCGGCGCCGGGAGACGGCGGCTGAAGCCGGTATCGAAAGGGCGGCGTTTCGCCTTGGCTTCGACGAGCGCGACGTGCCGCGAGCCACGCCCATGGCACGCCTCACAGCCGACATTGATCTCGAAGTACTCCGTCGAGTAGCGCTTCGATGCGCGGTCATAGTTCTTCTTCACCGCCGTCGAGTGGCAGTCGGCGCAGGAGTAGTTCCAGTTGTAACTCGGCCCCGTCCAGTGGAGCGGATCACCAGGCTCGATGTACTCGTCTGGTTGAAGGTGAAACCAACGTTGGCCACCCTGCCCTTTTGGGCGCGTATCCCAAGCGAAGAGAAACGACTGCAGACGCCCGGGCTCGACCTCGACCAAATACTGCTGAAGTGGGTCAATCCCGAATGTGTAAACCACAGGAAAGCGCGCGCGCTTCCCGTCGGCTCCCAGGGCTTCGACCGCAAACGAATCACCGTCGCGGATGAACCGTACGGTCTCCTTATAGTACTTCGCCTTGGCGTCATCGAAGTCGCCCAGCACGGTCTCCGGCGTCGCCTTCTGCATCGCAAGGTCGTGGTGCGAGCCCGCCCAGTCTGCGTGCTCGCTCTCGTGGCACGAGGCACAGAGCTCCGTGCCGACAAACTCGGCAGGAGGGGCGACCGCGGGCGTCGGGGGCACGGGATTTGGCTCCTCGACGACGTCCTCTGCCTTCTTGCTGCACGCCGAGCCGAGAAGGACGAGCACGACCGACAACATCAAAACAAGCCCTAACCTCATACCTCGCCGTCTCTAGCGCGTATTGGAAAAAGGGGACAGCCCCCTTTTGGTCGGGATAGTATCGGGGGATGGAGGTTACTCGGAGCAACGCAGTACGGGTCGTGCGGTTTCTCGTCGGGTTGTTCTTTCGTCGGATTGAGGTGAGCGGGCTGGAGCACGTCCCCGAGACTGGCGGTGGGATCTTGATCGCGTGGCATCCGAACGGACTGGTCGATCCCGCGCTCATCATCAGCTGCTTCCCTCGCCGGGTCGTGTTCGGCGCCCGTCATGGGCTGTTCAAGTGGCCCTTCATCGGGCGCCTCATGCGCGCGCTCGGAACCGTCCCCATCTATCGCGCGTCCGATCTGAAAGATGCCGACGACGAGGCGCGACGAAAGGGCAACCGGCAGAGCCTCGACGCGATGGCGCAAGCGGTGTGCGATGGTGGATTCGCGGCGTTGTTCCCGGAAGGCGTCAGCCACGACGATCCGTTTCTTCAAGAGCTCAAGACCGGTGCCGCGCGGCTGTACTACCGTGCCAGGCAGCTCTGCGACGAGAATGGCATTCCTCCGGTGATCGTCCCGGTCGGACTTCACTACGACAACAAGACCGCCTTCCGTTCGGACGCCCTCGTCGAGTTCCATGCGCCGCTAGCGCTTCCACGGGAGCTGTTGGCGCCGATTCCCGAGGACGATGCCGAGGCGCTACGCACTCGAAGCGGTGAGCTGATGCGTGTGCTCGAACCCGTCCTGCAGGAGGTCACTCACGCGACCGAAAGCTGGGAGCTCAACCAACTGATGAACCGCGTGCGGACGCTCATGCGAGCAGAACGGGCCCAGCGAGCGGGCGCTAGCCTCAGGGCCCCGAACATGGTGGAGCGCACATTGGGAATGGCGAGGGTCTGGAAGGCCTACTTCGCGCGCCTGCAAACCGAACCCGACCGCGTGCAGGCGTTACTCGATCGGGTAGCGGCCTATGACCAGGCGCTCCTCGAGGTGAAGCTCGAGGACGACGACCTCGACAAGCCCCCGCCCATCGAGTCCAAGTGGCTGCCCATCATCTTGACGGCTCAGGCAGCGGTCGTGTTCTTGGTGTTTCCCCCTCTCCTCGTGCTGGGGTCGCTGATCAACGCAGCGCCCTACTTCCTGACCAACTTCATCTCCCGCGTGGCCTCAAAGCAGTACAAAGACACTGCCACGGTGAAGCTTCTCGCCGGCCTCGTCCTGTTCCCGCTCGCATGGGTGACGGCCGCCCTACTGGTCGGCTTGGGCCAGATCGAGCTACACAACTCGTTCACGGGGATACCTCGCGCGCCATGGGCCGCTGGCGTCACGACCTTCCTGATCGGCGCCTTCGGCGGCGCGCTGGCGCTGGTCTACCTCGAATTGGTCCGGCGCACGTGGACCTCGATCAGAATCCGCGCGAAACGCCAATGGGGGTCCACGATCATCCGTCAGCTATTGGCCGAGCGAGCGGTACTGTACGAGGCGATCGAGGAAATCCGAGAGGGTCTCGACTTACCCGGCGACGTGCTCGCAGACGGACGGGTCGGGACACGGGACTTCGCGCTCGACCCGGACGACGTTCCCTAGCCGCCCTGCCCCTTCCAGGGAATGTCTTCCACGCCAGCCACGTGATTAGCGTAGCGCGCCAGAACGAAGAGCAGATCGCTCAGGCGGTTTACATACCGGAATAGCTCTCCACGAAGATTCTCCTGCGTGCCGAGCGCCACGAGCGAACGTTCGGCGCGTCGACACACGCACCGCGCGAGGTGGAACCGCGCCGCGCCTTCACTGCCGCCCGGCAGGACGAACGACGTGAGCGCCGGCGGCCCTTCTTCGTACTCGTCGATCGCCCGTTCGAGCGCCTCGACCTGGGGCTCGGCAATGAGTGGCATCGCGCTCTTCTTCTTGCGGTCGTCGGTCGAGCCAAGCTCCGCGCCCACCTCGAACAGATCGTTTTGAATCTGATTGAGAAGCGCGTCCAGATCGGGATTCGAAACCGCCACCCGCGCCCAACCGACAGCGCTGTTCAGCTCGTCGACCTCGCCGTACGCTTCGACTCGGGGCGAGGCTTTGGACACCCTGGCTCCGCCAAAGAGACCGGTGTCGCCCGTATCCCCAGTCTTCGTATAGATCTTCATGCGTCGGGCCCTCCATTCGAAAATCGATCGCCGACCGAGACCCCG
Organism: uncultured bacterium; assembly: GCA_965369435.1. Lineage (GTDB taxonomy): Bacteria > Myxococcota_A > Polyangia > Polyangiales > Houyiibacteriaceae > SG8-38. Next base: position 12,268 of record CBDURI010000027.1, on the reverse strand, counting down.
CGCCCGCTCGCAAACGAACGCGCGTCGACTCGTTTGCGGCCGCTCTCCTGCAGCTCCTGAATCTCGAGGGTGCCCTCGGTGCACGCGACGAGGATCCCTTCCCGGTCGAGCGCGATGACCTGACCGGGGACCGCTCCCTCGGGATCGAGCGTCGATGCGAGGGTACGGTGCACCTTGATGCGTCGCTCTCCGAGAACCGTATGTGCGCCAGGCCAAGGATTCATGCCGCGGATCTGATTATGTACCGCTCGAGCCGATTTATTCCAGTCGATGCGACCGTGATCCTTCTTCAGGAGGGGCGCCATCGTCGCCGCGCCCTCTTCTTGCGGCTGCGGAGTGAGGTCACCGGCAACGTAACGAGGTAGCTGTCCGCGCAGGAGCTCGGCCCCCATCTTCGAAAGGCGCTCGCTCAGCGTCGACGCGTCGTCATCCGGTGCGATGAGTGTCGACGCGGTCGCGAGGATAGGCCCCGTGTCCATGCCCTCGTCCATCTGCATCAACGTGACGCCGGTCTCCTCGTCTCCGTGGACTATCGACCATTGAATCGGAGCCGCGCCGCGCCAGCGCGGAAGCAAGGAGGCGTGAACGTTGACGCAACCGGCTGCGGGCGCATCGAGCACCGCACGCGGGACAATCCGACCGTACGCCACCACGACCGCCACGTCCGCCTCGAGAGCCCGAAGCCTCTCTGCGAACTCGGCCGTTCGGACCTTGGTGGGCTGCCACACTTCGAGTCCCAGCTCGAGCGCGCGCTTCTTCACGGCGGGCGGTCGCATGGCAAGGCCGCGGCCCGCTGGGCGGTCCGGCTGAGAGACGACGACAGCGACCTCGCTAATGTCGTGCAACGCCTCGAGACAAGGCACCGCAAAGTCCGGGCTGCCGAAAAAAATGGTCCGCACAGGCCGTCACTGTGCGGCGTCGGCCGCAGCTCGTTTGGTCATTGCGCGGTGCACCAATCGGCGGCGCAGCACGCTGAGATGGTCGATCATGAGCTCGCCATTGAGGTGATCGGTTTCGTGCTGAATGGCGATCGCCAACAGCCCTTCGGCCTCGAGCTCGAACGGCTTGCCGTCTTTGTCGAACGCTTTGACGGTGATCCGTTCGGCGCGTTCGATATCCTCACGGATGCCGGGGAACGAGAGGCAGCCCTCGTTGAACACAGTCTCACCCTCGGCGGCGATGATTTCCGGATTGATGAAGACGCGCAGGTCGCTCGGCTCCTCGTCGTCGTTGGCGACGTCCACGATGAACAGGCGCTTAGAAATGCCGAGCTGCGGAGCGGCCAATCCGACGCCCGGGGCTGCATACATCGTCTCTGCCATATCCTCGATCAGTTGATGCAACTCGGCATCGAAAACCTCGACCTCTTTGCCGGGCTCGCGGAGACGTTTGTCTGGGTAAAAGAGTATCGGGCGAATCACCGTGAAACCTCCGAGCGGCCAGCCGCTCAACACCTTGGAAAGCTTTGCTTTTTCTAGCGCCAGGCACCCCCCACCGCAAGAACCGGGGCGTTTGACAGGGCTGTCTCGCTAGAACATGTTCTATTTTTCGAACTGACCTATAGCAAAGGAGCGCCTACATGGCGGAGTGGGACCGTACAGTAGATTTACTCGTGATGGGAAGTGGAGCCGCCGGCATGGGAGCGGCCGTACGCGGCCACGACCTCGGGTTGGATGTTCTCGTCGTCGAAAAGAGCGAGCTGTACGGTGGCAACACGGCGATGTCGGGCGGCGTGTGTTGGGTTGCGAACAATCCCGGCATGGCGGGGGAAGGTATCGCCGACTCCGACGAAGACGGCTTCGCGTATCTGAAGCACATCACCAAGGGCGAGGTGTCCGACGATCGGTTGTGGCTTTACATCCGCGAGAGCAAGCGGGTGCTCGCGTATCTGCACGACAAGACGCACGTCCGGTACATCCCTCTGGCAAAGTACACCGACTACTACCCGGAGGCGCCGGGCGGGCGTGCCGGTGGTCGCTCGATGGACTCGCTGCCGTTCGACGGAGCGAAGTTGCAGGACGACTTGATGCGGCTGCGTCGGCCTCACCCGCAGTCGCAGATCCTCGGCAAGTTCGGCATTACCGCAAAGGAAGCGCAAGCCGCGATCGGCGTCGGCTTCACGACGATGGTGTTCATGGCGTGGCAGATGTTCTTGTACGCGCTGCGCCACTTCAAGCGGAAGCGCTGGGGGCGGGACACCAAGCTTTGCGCGGGCAACTCGCTGATGGGCCGGCTTCTTTTGTCACTCAGGGAGCGCAACGTCCCCGCGTGGCTCAACACGAGCGTCGAAGAGTTGGTGTTCGAAGACGGCAGGGCCGTGGGCGCGGTGCTCAACAAAGAGGGCAAGACTCTTCGTGTGAAAGCCACGCGCGGCGTGGTCCTAGCGGCAGGTGGGTTTTCTCGCAACCTAGAAATGCGGCAGAAGTATCAGCGACATCCGGTCAGCACAGAATGGACGGCCGGCACTCCCTCGAACACCGGCGACGCGATTCGAATGGGGCACGACGCCGGGGGCGCGCTTGCTCTCATGGACGAAGCTTGGTGGACACCCGTGTCCCTGGTGCCGAAATCACCATTCTCCTGGGTGTTGGTCGTCGAGAAGAGCCTGCCGCACGGCTTGTTCCTCAACCAAGACGGGAAACGATTCACCAACGAGGCGGCGCCGTACATCGATGTCGTCAACGGGATGTACGACGACGTAGCCAAGACCGGCGCTGCGGAGCCCCGCTGGTTCCACATTTTCGATGCGACCTATCGCAAATCGTCCATTGCGGGCCCGGTGGCGCCCGGCAAGGTTATGCCCGACAAGCAACTGCCACGCCGCTATCGAGATGGGAAGTTCCTCTACAAGGCCGCGACGCTCGATGAGCTCTGTGAGCAGCTCGAGATTCCGACAGCGAGTGCAAAGACGGCAATCACCCGTTTCAACGAGTATGCCGTCCAAGGCGAAGACCCAGACTTCAACCGTGGTTGGAGCGCGCAGGATCGGTACTACGGCGACCCCCAAGTGAAACCGAACTGCTCGCTCGGTCCGATCGAAACGGGTCCGTTTTATGCGGTGCAGATCTATCCTGGCGACCTCGGCACCAAAGGTGGCCTCGTCACCGACGAGCACAGCCGCGTCCTGAAAGAAGACGGCCAGGCGATCGCAGGTCTCTATGCAGCGGGCAACTCGACAGAGTCGGTGATGGGGCGAACCTACCCAGGGGCCGGAGGCACGATCGGCCCAGCCCTGACCTTTGGTTTCCTCGCGGCGGAAGACGCCGCCCGGAGATCCTAGAGGGGGTCGATGTCTAGGCTGGCGTGGGCCGGGGGAAGGCCTTGGTCTATTCGAGCGGCTAGGAGGGCGGTTACGTTGCGAAGGAGTTTGCGGTCGGGGGATTTCAGCAGGAGGCGATAGTGGTAGCGGCCTCGCAGGCGGACCAAGGGTGCCGGAGCCGGGCCTAGGACTTGGACCGCGCCGTCCTTGACGGCTTGGTGTTGGCGGGCGGTGTCGGCCAAGAGTTGGGCGGCGCTGCGAGCGTCGGCTTCGGCGCCGGCGTGGACGCGGACGCTGACTAGACGGGCGAAGGGGGGATAGCCGACCTCTTCGCGATCTCGGATTTCTTCCGCGTAGAAGCTTTCGTAGTCGTGTTGCGCGGCCAGACGCACTGCCGGGTGATCAGGCTGGTAGGTTTGCAAAATGACCTTGCCTGGGGTGTCGGCGCGGCCCGCGCGGCCGGCGACTTGGGCGAGCAACTGGAAAGTTCGCTCCGAAGCGCGAAAGTCCGGGAAGGCGAGGCTTTGATCGGCGAGCGCGACGCCAACCAAGGTCACCGCTGCGATGTCGTGCCCCTTGGTGACCATCTGAGTGCCCACCAACACGTCGATTTCGCCTGTGCGCAGGCGATCGAGCACCGCCTCGACGCCATCACCCGACGCCGTGTCGCGATCGAGCCGTGCGACCCGAGCCTTCGGGAAGCTCTCTCCGATCGACTGTTCGAGCTGTTCGGTCCCGACCCCGATCCGCTTGTGCTCGGAGCTCCCGCACGCCGGACAGGGAACCGCGACGGCCCGATGGAAATCACAGTAGTGGCATCGAAGCGCGCCCTGCCCACGGTGCTCGGTCAGTGCGACACTGCACGCTGGGCACTCTGCGACCGCCCCACAAGCGGCACAGCGCACGCTCGGCGAAAAGCCACGACGGTTGAGGAAGACGATCGCCTGATGGCCGGTCTTCAGGCATTCGCCAATCGCGGAATGAAGCGGCCCGGAAAGAAGCAAGTGCCCCGTCGGGCCTTTTCGGTGGCGGCGCAGGTCGACGATCTCGACCTCGGGCATCGTGGCGCCTGTGGCGCGCGTCGGCAGAGAGAGCAGCTTGATTCGCCCCTGGTTGGCCCGATGGTAGGTCTCGACCGAAGGCGTCGCGCTCCCGAGGATGCACACGGCGCCGGCGTACTGCGCCCGAAGCAGCGCCATGTCGCGAGCATGATAGCGAAAGCCCTCGTCCTGCTTGAATGAAGGGTCGTGCTCCTCGTCGACCACAATCAGTCCAAGGTCCGCGACCGGCGCAAACAACGCGGAACGTGCCCCAATCGCGACTTGCACTCGCCCCCGTCGAAGCGCCTGCCAGGCGTCGTCGCGCTGACGCGCGGTGAGACCACTGTGAAGAACGGCGATGTCGTCGCCGAAGCGGGCGCGGAACCGTCCGACGAGCTGCGGTGTGAGCGCGATCTCCGGAACGAGCAGCACCGCGCCACGCCCCGCTCGGCGCACTTCGTCGATCGCCCGGAGGTACACCTCCGTCTTGCCCGAACCGGTCACGCCATGCAGAAGAAACGCCTCGCCCGTGCGCTCTAGGATCGCCTCCCCGATGGTGTCGATCGCGAGTTGCTGCGCCGCGGTTGGCGCGTGCGGCTCGTCCCTTGCCACGGGAGTACGAAAGAACGGATCGCGGGTGGCTTCGACCTCCTCGAACTCGACGAGGCCCTTCCCGACGAGCGATCGGACCACGGTGCGGGGGTCCTTGAGCTCTGTGCGAAGCTCTTCGAGCAAGACCGACCCGCGATCCGTGAGGTGCTCCATCAGCTTCTTTTGCCGTGCACCCAGTCGAATGCCCTCGGTGCTCTTGCCGGTGGAGGTCACCTTCCACGTCGTGTGGTGGGCGACCCGTTGACCGGGAAGATTCTCGGCCGCTTCGAGAAAGCCGTCGGCGCGCAGGCGACGCATCGCGCCCGCAGGAAGCGCCGGAGCCGCGGCACGCAAGACCTCGCCGAGCGGGTGCATGTAGTACTTCGCAGCTTGGTCCAAAAACCGGAGCAGTTCGGGGGTGAACACCGGCTCGGGTTCGAGAAGCCCCGCGACCGGAAGCGCGCGCGTCACCCCGTCGGGTAGGTCTTCCCGCCCGCTCACCACGAACCCCGCGAGCTTTCGGCGGCTGAAAGAGACCGCTACGCGACTGCCCCGCCGGAGGGCACCCTTGAGGCCGATCGGCACGTCGTACGTGAACACCTTGCGAAGCGGAACCGGCAGGGCCACTTCGACGTAGTGTGAGACAATGGACTCGGATGCGCTCTCCGGCATCGAGGGCCTATCGTGACTTGCGCTGGACGAGGGAACCATCTCGCCGGAATTTGCCGCGGCGCCGGTCCGGGGCGCGTGAATAGACCGCAAACGAGAGATCATCCTGCTCGCCTGCCGCCAAGCGATGCGCGGCAGCCATGGCGATCATTGCGGCATTGTCGGTGCACGAGATCGGAGGCGGCGCGAAAAGGCGAATGCCATCGACTTCACACACCTCCTTGGCGCGTGCGCGCAACCCGCTATTGGCCGCGACGCCGCCGGTGATGACCAGCTGGTCGAGCTCCTCCTGCTTGCACGCGAGGATCGACTTCCGAACGAGGCTCTCTACGATGACGCCCTGAAACGAAGCGCACAGGTCGGCGAGCTCCTGCTCGTCGTCCGGGACACCATGCTCTTGAACGTGGCGCGCCAACGCTGTCTTGAGTCCGGAGAAGCTGAAGTCGAGGATCTTCCGCGACGCCATCGGAAGCGGAAACGAAAAGGCGGAGGCGTCTCCGCGAGCCGCCAAGCGGTCGATCAGCGGCCCGCCCGGATACCCGAGTCCGAGAAGCTTGCCTGCCTTGTCGAAGGCCTCGCCTGCGGCGTCATCGCGGGTCTGCGCGAGGAGCACGATGTCGTCAAAGCTTTCAACGCGATAAAGCGCGGTGTGACCGCCGCTCACCAGCAACCCCACATACGGCATCGCCGGCTCATCCTGCGGTTCGTCTTCTCCGGGCCGACGCAGGTACACCGCCAATAGATGGCCGTCCAAGTGATTCACGCCGACGAGCGGCTTTCCGGTGCTCCACGCCAATGCTTTGGCGACTTGTACGCCCACTAAGAGCGAGCCCACCAAGCCGGGACCCTGCGTGACCGCGATCGCATCGATGCCGTCGAGGCCGCCCGCCGTGCCAGCAAGGGCCTCGCGAATGACGGGGATGATCGCTTGCATGTGCGCGCGCGACGCGAGCTCGGGGACGATGCCGCCGTAGGGCCCGTGCATCGCGATCTGGCTCGCTATGACATCCGCCAACACCTCTCCCGTTTCGGTGACCAGCGCCGCGGCGGTTTCGTCACACGAGCTCTCGATCCCGAGCACACGCATCAAAGCGGCTCCCGATGAAGCCCAAACACACCGAAATAGTCGCACTGGCCCGCGTCGATCGTGGCGCAGTCCGCCGGATCGCAAATGACCAACCCGGGACCGGCAACGACTCGCACCTCGATATCGCCTCCGCGGAGGAGCGACAAGAACACCATCGCGTCTCGCCCGGCAAGCGGGCCGGTATCGGGACGAACGACAAACATGTAGTTGCGAATCCTGCCGCCGCCCGGGAACTCGTAGAGGCCGAGCTGATCATGGGCGAGGGCCGGAATTGGAAGCAGGGGAGCATCGGCAAACGTGGGGCCACAGGCCTCACCGCTTGTCGAGATCGTTCCCGGATTCTCGTACTGCTGCTCGGGATCGAATGTGAGGTCCAAGGTCACCCCGGACGGAAAGGTTCGGCGAATGAAGGAGCAGTCGATGCCCGCGGGGCAGTTGAGTGGATCGTAGACGCCGGCGATCTCACCGCGATAGATGTCCGCATCCCCAGTGCTGAACTCACCGAGTGTATCGCAGCCAAACGAAGCAGTCAGAACGCAGATCCACCAACAGCGCCGCATGGGGCGAAGCATAGCAGAGTGTTAGATGCTGGCTCGGAGCGTTTTGCTCGCTGAAAGCCAACGGCGGTAGCCGGGGGCATCGCCAGCCTGAGCGGCGAGGGAGGCGGCTTCTTCATAGCGAACCTGGGCGTCACGGGCCCGGCCAGCCAGCTCGTCGATCGAGCCCAACATGCCGACCGCGCGGGCGACCATGCTGGTGGCGCCGTTGGCCCTACCGTCCCGATCGATGTCCCCGAGCTGCAGAGCTGCACCTTCGTGATCGCCCGCCGCGGTCAGCGCATCCGCGAGCTCGAGTTGGGTCCGGGTCACGGTGTCTGCAGTGGCGCCGATTTCGGCGAAGAGCTCGAGCGCGCGGCGATACGCGTTGGCCGCATGGTGCGGGTCGCCTTCGATTCGCCGGATGCGTCCGATGGCGACCTGTAGATGAGATTCGACCGAGGGCTCGACCCCGGCGACCAACTCGAGCGCTTGGCCGAAGTGGCGCATCGCATCCCGAGGGCGATCGCGACGTGCGGCGATGCGTCCGAGTGACAGCAACATCTTCGCGCGATCGGCGCTGTTGGGCGCCGTCAGATCGATCGCTTCCCGCAGCACGCCGTCCGCGCCCGCCGCATCCCCGGAACGCGCGAGCGCTTCGCCGAGCTTCCGGCTAAACGTCGCGATCGCGCGATCGTAGACGGTGTCTCCACTCTCCAACGTTTCGCGTCGAGCGAGCTCGAGAGCGCGGCGATACTCGAGGACCGCGCCGAGATGGTCGCCCCTGGCCATCGACGCGTCGCCCGCCTTCTCGAGGACGACCAAGCTCGTCACCGGTTCTACCCCACGGAAGGCGTGCGCGGCACGAACCTCCTGTGGCGCTCGCAGGTCGCTCAATACCTCGTAGGCACGGCGATGGAGTTGGCGGCGCGCCTCGGCAGGAATCGACGCCTCGACTAGATCTGCAATGAACGGATGGACGATGCTCACCTGCGAGCCATCGAGCACAACGAGTGAGCTGCCGGACAGCTCATCGAGGCCCCTCAACTCGTCGTCCCCCGAAACAGCGCGAAGCGCGTCTAGGTCGCAGGTTCGGCCGAGGACCGCGGCGGACTGAAGCAGGCGTTGCGCACCGACATCGACTCGCTCGATACGCTGGGCAATTGCGTCAGCCAACCGAGGCGGTGGGCCGTCGTCCGGAGAAACCCCGAGCGCCTCGAGCTGCTCCAGGTGCAATGGCAGAACGCTGCCGCCGACCGCCTCGGTGAGCTTGTGAAGCCCGGACACCAGACGAAGATGGAAGGACCCCGCCAAGAATTTCTCTGCTTCCTCGGAGTCCAGTCCGTCGAGGTGGATGGCTTCGTTCGCGAGCTCGCCTCGATTGTGGTCGCCGGCGGTGACCAAGAGCACGGGCTCGCTGCCTAAGACGCGCGCCAGCTCGATGACCGTCCGCTGTGTGAGTCCGTCGCAATACGAAAGATCATCGACGATCAACATCACGCGGCCACTCGATGCGCGCCCCCGGGCGCGACGCACCGCGCAGGCCAGCGCCTCGGCCACAGCTCCCGTTCGAGACCGGCCGTCGCCGCCGAGCAACCCTGCGGGGTTCATCACCTCATCCACGCCTGCAACCGCCAGAGCTGAACCGAGCTCGTCCCCGCGGCCAGCCATCCTCCCCAGCTCTGAACCGTCGACCTCGAGAAGCTCGGCCAGGATGGTTCGGATCGCGGAGTATGGAACCGGCGCGCCGGTCGGATGCGCACCCGCCCCGATGACGAGGTCACCTTCGGCGGCGGCCACCTCGGCGATCTCGGTGAGGAATCGCGTCTTGCCGACACCGGGTTCGCCAAAGACGTGAACCCAATGCGCGCCCTGCGCGGCTGCGTGTCGGTACTCGCGAATCAGGCCGAGCTCGTCCTCGCGCCCCACGAACGCTCGCTGCGAACCGAGCGGCGGGTAGAACGAGGGACGGAGCGAGCGGTTGCTCCCAAGAGCAGGTTCGGGGCCCGCGATCCGCGCCCCGCACTCTCCGCAGAAGTTCTGGGCGAGAGATACGGCAGCGCCACAGTTCGGACAGGGCGTGACCGACGTGCGACTCACGCGCAAATCTTCGAGAGCCCCGCGCAGCGCAGACTGCATGTCTCGGGCGAGTTGGTAGCGATCGTTGGCGTCCTTGGCGAGCGCCTTCATCGTCACCTCGGCGAGACGGTCGGGGATGTTTCGGCCGGGGTTAGCGACGCGCGGGTCGGGAACCGGATCGTTGAGATGCCTCAACACGACTCGTGTTGGCGTGTCGTCGATATACGGCAAGTGGCCGACCAAGAGCTCGAACAAGACAACGCCGAGCGCGTAAATGTCGCCCCGACCATCGACACCGTCGCCGCGTCCCTGCTCAGGAGACATGTTATCGGGGGTACCACACACCAACCCTGGCTTCGTGATCGAGCTTTCCTTGCCGAGAATCGTAGCGAGGCCGAAGTCGACGACCTTGACCAAGTCGTCTCCCGACCTGAGTGGACGCAGGATGATGTTCTCAGGCTTCAGATCGCGGTGCACGATGCCGAGCTCGTGCGCCTCGCCGAGCGCGTCGAGCGTGTTGGCCAAGATGTTGCACACCCGCCCCACCTCGAGCGGCCCCTCCTCGTGCATCACGAGGGCCAAGTCCTTGCCGCTCAAGAATTCCATCGCGAGATAGAGGATTCCGTCGTCGGTTCGACCGAAGTCGATGATGCTGACGCTGTTTGGGTGGTTCAGTCGGCTGGAGGCCCGGGCCTCCTGGTAGAATCGCGCGACCGTCTGCTCGTCGCCGAGGAGATGCGGGTGGATGACCTTGACCGCAACGGTGCGCCCAAGCGTCGATTGCTCCGCCTTGTAGACGCGCCCCATGCCGCCAACGCCGACGACCTCCTGCAACAAGTAGGTCCCACCGACGACTCGACCAACGAGCGGATCCGAGACCCCGCCTCCCTCGGGCTCGTCCGAGGAGGCCCCACAGGCGGAACAAAAGCGGGCGTCGACTTCTACCGACGCGCCGCACTGATGGCACAAGCGCACCTCTGCAGCATATCCCAGGCCGTCGCGGGCTCAAACTAGCGGCCCGCTGAACACCTGGGCGGTGCTACCGCTGCTCTTCGTCGAGCCGGCGCATCGCTTCGAGCAACAGATGGTGCGTCGGAATCCCGATGACGTCCTCGACGGGCGTCATATCCGGTTCGAGCTCGAAATCACCGTCCACGAGGCGAAGGATCCCATAGACCGCTTCGGCCCCGCCGAGGTCGCCGAACCGCGCGTCGTGAATCAACCCCTCCTGGAACATCAGCTCACCCCGCAGCGTCCCGTTGCTCACCTTGAGACGCCCGCTCTTGCGGCCATTGCCGAGAATCTGAATCACATCGGGAAGCGACATCTCTTGCAGCGAGCCAGACACCCCGCGCCCGCCGGGCTTTTTGGTACGGCTGTCGGCGATGACTCGACTCGCCTTTGCAACGACGACAGCCGCGGACGCTGGCTTCACCACGTAGTCGGCTGCCCCGAGCTCGAGCCCGCGGTTGACGGAGGACTGGGCGCGCTCGGACGTGACGAACATCAATGGCACCTTGACGTGTGCGCTCTCCTGGATGCGCCGCAGGAGGTCGAAACCTTGGCCGTCGGCCAGGTGTACCTCGCTCACGACCACGTCGTACGTCTCGGCGTCGAGGCACCGAAGCGCGCCCTCGACCGAGCGTTCGATCGCGACCTCGTAACCCTGACCGGCGAACTGTACCTCGAGCACGGCCGTTTCCTCTGGATCCGGATCGACGATCAGCGCTCGGTTGCGCGTCGACAGAATCTGCGACTGCATTCCGTCGTCGAGGACGATGTGTCGTAGCCAATCGACCACGGCCGGATCGAAGCTCGTTCCCTTATGAGGCTCGAGCGCATCGCAAGCCTCTTCCGCGGTGACGCGCCTGCCAAGGGCGTTCTCGTTGCTCTGCGTTAGGTCGGTGTAGCTCTCGACGACCGCGAGCACACGTGCGCCCAGCGGAATGTCTTTGCCACTCAGCCGCTCCGGGAAGCCCTTCCCGTCAAAGCGCTCGTAGCGGTGTCGAAGCGCATCGACCGCGATCGTAGGCAGAGCCACCGATTCGAGAAGCCGGGTGGGTGCTGTATAGATTCGCCGAGCCACGTCGCGCTTCGCCTCGTCGAGTGCCACATCGAACGGCGTGACGTGCGAATCGGCCGAGACGCCCACGTCGTGCAAGTAGGCGGCGATCAAGATGCCCTGCACTTGCGCCTTGGTGAGTCGAATTCGCTCGCCGACCTGTTGGCAAATGCGTGCGACGCGCATGGAGTGTCCCCCGCGGTCACGGCTGAGTTGCTCGATCAGCGTCACGAGCACGCTCAGCGTCTCGAGGTAGACCTCGGGGTCGACGGTGAGATCCTCACCCTGCGCCGGCGCTGACAGTTGTTCGATCAGTGTTTGGCCAGCCGTAACCCTCGATTGCGTCTGCGGCGGCGGCTCCTCGGACTCGGGCTCCCGTGACTGGTCGTTTGCCGGCTCCTCCATCTCGACCGATGGGGCCCCCGCACGTTGGATCAGGAGCCCATCCTTCTCCTCGAAGACCTGGCCCCAACCCGGAAGGGGCTCCGATTCGCGAGACGTTCGGACTTGACGCGAGGAGGCGCCGCTGAGCACCATCTCGAACGCTCGATGGTCTTGATCGTAGTGCTTGGCGATCGCGGCTCGAATGGCGGCCTCGCGGGCAACGTAGACCTTCACGTCTCGCGCGCCGGTCGCAAACTGCATCTGCTGACGCACGTCGTCATCGGTGACGTCTGCGGCGACGACGGACAGCGTCCGGCTCCGCTTGTCATAGAGAATCGGGAAGGCGGTGAGCCGCTTGGCGAGCTTCCGAGGTACGTTCTTCAGGAGTTGCGGGTCGACCGCCGCCTTGGCAAGCCGGGCGGAGCCGACGAACCGAGTCCGGTAGAGGTTCGCGATGTACTTCAACAGCTCGGCCTCGCTCATGAGTCCGAGCTGGATAATCGCCTCTTCGGCAGTCGACTGTGTCCGCTGAGCGTGCATCAGCACCTCGTCATAGAGGCT
>CBDURI010000026.1:0-16834 GCA_965369435.1 uncultured bacterium | reverse complement strand
CGGTACATGGTGCGCGCGACCAACAGCGGCATCAGCGCGGTCGTGGACCCACTCGGCCGGGTTGTCGCCCAAACCGGGCTGCTCACCCGCGAGAACTTACGCTACGACGTCCACATGCTCGAGGGCGAGACCCTCTACACTCGCTTCGGGGACTGGCCCGGTTGGCTCGGTCTCGCGGCGGTCATGTGGATGGTCATTCGTCGCCGAGACGCGGCGCAATGAGCAGCCGGTAGCTGCCGTCTTCGCCTGAGAGGGTTTCGGCGACTTGGATGGGACGACTGGCGGCCCCTGTAGTGCTCGTCAGCACGTAAGCGCGAATCAACGCATTCGGTACTACTTCGCCGGCGCGGGTTCGAATCACGCCGCGTACCGGAATGGGAGGGTCCAGTCGATAGCCTCGCACCGAGTCGCCGGCTTCCGTGCTCATCACGAGCTCCGGTTCGACCAACCACGCGAACCCCGTCTCCGACGAAGTCTTCACGTGCATGTCGTAGAGGCCAACGTCCACGCTCATCGCGAAGGCGCCTAGGCCGTTGGACACCGCCTCTTGCGACCTAGCACCCAAGTCTTCGCTCTGCCGAGCGCGAGCGAGAATGGTGATCCCTGCCGCCGCCTCGTCTCGGAACGTCGCGACCCAGCCTCGAAGTCCGATTTGCGAGGGGACGATCAACGCTTCGGTCGCCGTGATCTCTTCGCCGACGAGCGACTCGGCGGTAAGAACGCCCCAGGTGTTCTCGACGTCTTCCGGTGGGGTGACCGTGACCGAGTAGAAGCCCGGGAGGAGCTCAACGCCGAAACCGCCTTCCGCGTCTGTGGTGGCCGACCCGCTGAACGAGCCCTCCAGCCCAAGCTCATTCCCTCCAAAGATGCCGGTCGACAGGAACCGCACGGTCGCGCCTGGCACCGGGCTGTCACCCTCATCACGTACTCGGCCTGTGAACTGCACAGGATTGACGCGGGGAATGTAGATGCGCTTCTTGATGGGGTCTACGGCGAAAACCACGTCGGGATCCACGGACACCCCCGGGAAAGGTTCGCGTCCCGAGCTAGAAGTCACTCGAATCAAGTAGTCGGACGCGGCGTCGCTGATACGGATCGCAAAGCGACCGTTCTCGTCGGTTTCGCCGATAGACGAGACGACGCGTGCAGTCGTTTTCTCGATGGCACGGACTTGCAACCCTGCCTCGGGGAGTTCCCCCTCGGCGTTCACACTGAGGACTTCGGCCTCCAAGGTGCATCCGATGTCGATGCTCTGCGTGCAACTGTCAGCCAGGCCCGGAGGAAAGGCGACATCGAAGCGGAAGGGCTCAGCGCCGTCGCCGTCATCGACGGAGAGCTCCATGTACATGGGCGGGAGGCTGCGAATCGCGGGAGCTACTCCCTGCGCCGGCGTCGTCACCATGTCGCTACTCGGCAGCACGACCACGTCGTAGGTCGCCCCGGCGACCAACACTGTGCTGAAGTCGTAAGCCTCCGGAGCGGCTCCGCCCAGAACCTCGCGCAGCGTGTCCACTTCGACGGCAACGGGCGCCAACGGCACTACGGGAGCGGCCATCCGGCGAACGAAACGGAGCGTCGCCGGCACAGGAAGGCCATCCCAGCGAACCGTCCCGACAACGTCTCGAGTCGCGGGAAGGACGAGGTCACGGGTGCTCGAGCCGGAAACCGACTCGGCGGCAAACGCCCAGCTCGCGGGCGTCGCGGTGTCAGGGTCAGACGAGCGACGCAGCACCTCGATAGCGACTTCCACTGACGCGCCGGAGTCGTCGATGCAGATGTTGCTCTCGCACACACCCATCGGACAACCGGCGTCGTCGGCGCAGAAGTTGTCGATTGTCTGGACGTCCGAAGAGCCGAAATCACATCCCACGCCAGCAACGACAGCAACGAGAGCGAGCACCCACCGCGTTTTCATCGGCACTGCTCCACGATGACGGGATTGTCGGTGTCGGTCACTTCGACCCACCAGGTTGCATCGTCGAAATCCCCCTCCTCCACCGGGCGCCTAGCCTCGACGAAGCCCTGGAACTTGCCGACCACGACGAGCTCGATCCTGTGGCAACGGCCAGCCGGGAGGAGCAGGGCATAGGGAACGAACAGCACGGTCGGCCGCTCTACGAAGCCGGAAGGAGGGACTTCGCCATCGTTGAAGGGAACGTCGGGCGCCGGAGGCGAGTCGAGAAACATCCGGTACTCGAGCGTTTGGTCGAGATTCGGGTCGCGAATGATCACCTCAAGCGGCATCTCGGGCGTCTCGACCGGATCATCGAGGTTGATCTGCCCGATCCGGTTGAGCGGAAACTCGGCGTTGGGCTCGCTGACGACCGACGGCGGAAAGTTCTGGACCGGGTCGAACTCGATCGTGCTGGTCGCAATGCACCCGCCGGTCGAGGCAGAGACGCCAAGCGCCGCACATGAAGCAAAGAAAAGCATCCGGTGTAATTTAGAAGCAAAGGCCATGCCGCGGTTCCGAAGCCCAAAACCCTTGGGTTTTCAGCACTATCCCATGAAATTCGGAGCTCACCTATGACATTAATGTCAGCCCCCGGCAGGCCTACCGGGCTCCGGGGCGTCCGGATCGCGCTCTAGGTAGCGGAAGACGGTACGCGGATCGACCCCGAGCTCGCGGGCCGTCCGCGTACGGTTACCGCCGTTTCGTTCGAGAACCTCGAGGATGTACTTCCGCGTGAAGTCCTCCCGCGCCTGAGTGAGCGGAACGACCGTCCGCGTGCTGTCGCCACCGAGGTCGAGATCCTCGGGTCCAATCAAGGTCTTGTCCGCGAGGACGATCGCCTTTTTGATCCGGTTCTCCAACTGACGGACGTTGCCGGGCCAGTCGTAACGCTGCATCGCCTCGAGCGCCTTGGGCGTGAACCCCTTGACCGTGGCGCCGAACTCCGCCGCGTACTTGTTGAGCAAGAACTTCGCAAGGATCGCCACGTCGTCACCGCGCTCCCGAAGTGGCGGCAGGTGAAGGTTCACGACGTTCAGCCGATAGTAGAGATCCTCGCGAAACGTTCCCTCCTTGATCGAGGCTTCGAGATCGGCGTTCGTAGCCGCGAGCACGCGGATGTCTACCGATTGTTGCTTCGTGTCGCCAACCTTGACGATCACGCGCTCCTGAAGTGCGCGCAAGAGCTTGACCTGGAGCGCCGGCGGCATCTCGCCGATCTCATCGAGGAAAAGCGTGCCACCGTCGGCCGCTTCGAAGCTGCCCTGTCGGGTCGCGACCGCACCGGTGAACGCTCCGCGCACGTGGCCGAACAGCTCCGACTCCATGAGGTTCTCGGGGATCGCGCCGCAGTTGACGACTACGAATGGCCCGTCCGCGCGATTGGAGCGTCGATGGAGCTCCCGAGCGAACAACTCCTTGCCAGTGCCGGTTTCACCCGTGATGAGCACGTTGATATCGGCAGGGGCAACCTTCTCCACGCGCCGAAAAACCTCCTGCAAGCTCGGGCAGCTCCCGATGATGTCACCGAACTTCTGCGCCTCGAGCTCTTCGGCAATGCGATCTCGATCGGTCGTCAGCTGATTGAGTAGAATCGCGTTCTGCAGGATGAGCGAAGCCTGGCCCGCAAACACCGTCAGCACTTCGAGGCTCGATTGCTCGAAGAGATTCACCACGTTGTCGTTGCCGACATAGATCAACCCGAGGAGCTGCGTCTGCGCAATGAGCGGCGCGACCATGACCGAGCTGAGCTGCAAATTGAGCACGCTCTCGCTCGAGTTGAACATCGTATCGTTGACGGCGTCGCTGACGATCAACGGCTGACGCGTGTCGATACACCGCTTTAGAATGCTGTCCGAGAGTTGCGTCACCGCATCCGGAATCGTCTCCCGGTCGACGTTGCGCGCCGCAGCGATCTGCGGGTCGCCATCCCGGAGCAGGATCACGAAGCCCTTGTTCGCGTGAACCACGTCGATCACGGCATCGAGCAGCGTCTCGATCTGCTCGGGGATCTCCCGAATCTCCAGCAGCCGGCGATTGAAGTCGCTCAGCTTCATCATGCCCTCGATCTCCGAGGTGTGAGAAGGGCTGCTGTCGGGATCAGAGTCGCGGGACGTGCTGCTCTCGTCGTAAAGCGAGAACACCAGGTCGACGTCCCCGAGAGTCAGCTTGTCATTGTGGAAGATCTTCGATTTCTTCTTCTTTTTCCCGTTGACGTGCAGGAGGGCCCCTGCGTCCACCACCGCCACCGAAAAATCGCGTCCGTCGAACACGACCTGGGCGTGATGCGCCTCGAGCGAGCCCGACTCGATAACCACGTCATTGGCCCCCGCCTGTCCAATCGACGTCACCCGCTTGTAGATCCCAAACACGCGGGGCCGGCCCTGAGGCACCATCCATTTGAGGCTCGGCATACGGCCGGCACTGTATCAGACGGAAATTCAGGTGTCACTGGCACTGGCCATGACCTACGTCGACTTCTACGTAGGAGGACGGCTCGGGATGGGCAGCACAGCGATTGGGTCGGCGCCTCGGCGTATGTCGACTTAAGGTGCCGGGCGACGGGGCCCCCGATCGCGAGCACGCCCGTCCCGAGCCGTCCTCCGGTGACTCAGCCGCACAACACAGTCGCTGGCACTGGGCCCACCGCGTGTTAGCTCAAGTACGGGCCTCCGATGTAGCTCGACAGCTCTCGAACCTCTTGGTGCAGATTGTGTTGGGTGGCTTTGGTGAGGTCACCGATCGATACCATGCCAAGGAGGCGCCCGCCCTCCATCACCGGAACGTGGCGGCAACGGCGCTCGGTCATCAGCCGCATCACGTCGAGCAACGTGTCGTCGGGTGTGGCCGTATGAAGACGCGTCGTCATCACATCGCGCACCAGCGTCTGCTTAGGGTCGCGTTGTGCGGCGACGACGCGAACCAAAACGTCGCGTTCAGAGAAAACGCCGATGGGATGGCCTCCTTCGCAAACCAACACGGAACCCACGTGGTGATCGTTCATCGTGTTGACGGCATCGATAACCGTCGCGAGCGGGCCGACCGAATACACGTCTTCGCCCTTTCTGCGGAGAATGTCGCGTATTCGTGTGTTCATCATAGTGAGGCCCTCGCCGTTCGACGATTATACAATCATTCGGCGTTTTGAGAACCCCCAAAGATGAACTTTAGAATCACAAGTAATCCATCGGGTTATCACCCCTTGTGGACTAGCTTTTCAGGGCTCGGCTCGGCACTCTGAAGACTCGATGGGGCATGCACGGGTAGAACGAGACAGACGATCGAACCACCGAGTAGACCTCGACGGGCGCGCGGTCCTGTTTCAACGGGGCGACCATGTCGGGCAGTACACACTCGAGAACATCTCCGCGGGAGGCGCCATGGTCACGGGCGATCGTGACCTCCGGCCGGGCCACCTCGTGCACTTGTTGATCGATCTCGCATCAGGTGAAGACACGATGAGTCTGACCGGTTCGGTACGTCGCGTGCGCGACAAGAACAACGGCGTGAGTCTCGCGATCGGGTTCCCCGTGTTGTCGGCTGATCAAGAGGACGCGATCCACAATGCTGTGTTGCGCGCGCTCCTGCGTCGCGAGGCGGCCACATCGCATCTGCCGCTTCTAGTTTTTGAGCCGCGGCGCCGGGTTCGCGAAGAGATCGAGTCCGAGATTCGAAGCTTTGGTCTTGCGGTGTCGGGCGTCGATTCGCTTGCCGACGCGGTTCGCGAGCTCGAAGACGAGGATACCAAGTACGCCGGGCTCGTCATTCACTCGGTGACGCACGACGCGCGTGCCATGGACGTGGTCGAATTCTTCACCCGCTCGGAGAGCCTCCGGACCATCATCCTGCCGGAGCCCGATGGGGCACTTTGCGCGCGAGCCAAGCGCCTCGCAAAGCTCTCCGAAGTGCGAGTTCCACGCATCTGGAGCCGCTCCGAGCTCCGACGCGCCCTCAGTAATTAGTTTCTGTCGAACGGGACTACTTCTAGCGATCGCACGCCGGGCAGCCGCTCGAAGGAGCTGGCTACCTCGCTCGCGGTAGCGACGACCACGATGATGAGGTCCCGCGGTGATATCCTCGCGCGCGTCGCATCGTTGGCCTGCTCCCTGGTGACCCTGGCGATCAGCCCGTCATACTTGTCCACGTAGCTCCGAGGAATGTTCAGGAGCTCGACGTCGAGTCGGGACTCGAGCCGCTTGGACGGGGTGTCGCGGTCGAAGCAGTGGCTGTTGATCAAGTAGCGCTGCGCAAACCTGAGGTCCGCCTTTTTCGTCCCCCGCTCGACCCACTGCTCGAGCAAATCGAGTTGGAGGGCCGCGCAATCGGCTGAGTACTCGGCAGCCGGCGCCGTCGACATGTACCAGGCATCACGTTGCGTGGAGTGGAGCAATCGACTGTATGCGCCGTAGCTCCAGCCTCTAACCCCGCGCACCTGTTGCATGAGTGGGCCGCTGAACGTCCCCCCGAATGCGGTGTTCGAAACGATGAGCGGAAACAGGTTCCGGTCGCGCGTCCGCGCGCCAAGCGTTCCGATGAACAGTTGGGTTTGGGTGCGCTCGGGCTTGTCGACAATCACCACATGGCGGCCGCGGCGTACTCGCGTGGCCGGCACGTCCGAACCCTTGCGCTTCGCGCGCCGGGTCCTCGGAAAATGGGACGCGATGAGCGAGCGAACCTCGCTTTCGGTCACGTCGCCCGCAACGCCGATGAGAAACGACCCCTTTGCGATGTGCCTCTCGTAGAAATCCCCGACCTGTTGGACCCCGATGCGCCCTAGGCTGTCCGCATGTCCGCCCAAGGCGCGCCCGTACGGATGGTCACCGAAGAGTGCTTCGCGGAAACATACCGCCCCCAAGGTCTGATCGTCATCGAGCCGGGCAACGAGCGCTGCCTGAGCGCGCCGCTTGAGCTTGGCGAAGTCGCTCGCACGAAGCGCCGGTTGCCACACCATATCGGCCAAGAGTTCGACCAACGGTCCGAGGTTGCGTCGAAGGACCGTGGCGCGAATGCGGGTCGCGCGCATCGACACCTCGACCGACACCCGCGATCCGAGACTCGCTAGCCGGTCCTCGAATCGCGCCTGCGACAGTCCGCGAGGTCCGCGTCGCATGAGGTGACCGGTCAGCTGCGCCAGACCCTCCTGGCCCGCCGGGTCCTGAAGGCTCCCCACGGGAAGCGCAATCTCCAGATCGACGAGTGGCAACACGTCACTCGACTCGACGAAAATATTCATGACAGGTTTCGCAAGATCTCGACTCGCGTGCGACGAGAAGGACGAAGGTACTTCGTGACGGCCCGCTTGACGGCGTCGCCGGTGACGTTCCGGTAGGCTGTGAGGCGCTCGAACACCGCGGCGCCATCATTGGCGACCGTCTCGTAGAATCCGATCTGCTCGGCCTTGCCGCCGGCCGTCTCCATGCTGTGCAGAAACGAAAGCTCGAGCTGATTGATCGCTTTGTCGAGCTCGAGAGGGCTTGGGCCTTCGGAGCCGAGACGGGCGATCTCCCGGTCGAGAAGTGCAAGCGCATCCTCTCTGCGCTTTCCTTCGCGGAGAAAGATCCACATCTCGAAAAGCCCCGGGTCGATAAAGGGCGAGATCGAACCACGAACCGACAGCGCGATCTCTTCGTCGAGGCAGAACAGCCGGTGAAGCCGAGAGCTGAGGCCCCCGAACAACACATCGTTCGCGACGACGAGAGCCGGCGTATCCGCGTGGGAGAACGAAGGCGCGTGGTACCCCATGAGGAGCTTTTCGGTCGGAGTCGGCGCGGAGAGCTGGAAAACACGCTCCGCGCGCTGGGCCGGCTCCTTGGGGGATTTTCGCATCTTGGCCGCACGGGCCGCGGAAATGCTGCCATAGCGCTTCTGCACCAGGGAAAGGGCTTTGTGTTCGTTGAAGTCGCCAGCGATCACGACCGTGGCGTTGCTCGGCACGTAGTGCGTTCGGTAGAACTCTTGGCAATCGCGCACGGTAAAGCCGCGGATGTCCTGCATCGAACCGATGGTCGGCCAACGATACGGGTGATGCCGAAACGCTTTGTCGTAGAGGAGCTCGAGTGCCTTGCCTTCGACGTCGTCGTCGACGCGAAGCTTGCGTTCGTTGGCGACCACTTCCTTTTCGGAGGTAACCTGTGGCACGCGCAGCACGAGGTTGGACATCCGGTCGGCTTCGAGCTCGATGAGTAACGGCAACGCGTCTCGAGGAGCATTCTCGTAGTAGCAAGTCCAATCGGTCCAGGTCGCCGCGTTGGCCTCCGCCCCTGCCCGCTCCATCAAGCGATCGAAGTCACCGTGAGGATGGTTCCGTGTTTCGCTGAACATCAAATGCTCGAACAGGTGGGCGAGCCCAGTCTTGCCCGGACGCTCGTGCCGCGAGCCGACGCGAAACCAAGTGTGATAGCTAACGGTGGGAGCCGAACGGTCGACCAGTGTCAGGACGGTCAATCCATTGCCCAACCGGAACCGCCGGAGCGTGAGTGCGTCGCCGAACGCCTGATCGCGCACGAAGCTCCACCGCGCGTTACGCTTGCGAACGCCGCGGTTGAGCCGTTCGATCAGGACCTCGGGCGCTGCCATGAACGGCGGAGCCTGCGCAGCCATTCAGCCTCGGTCAAGGGGATCTGGGTGTGAAATTGGGGGGTCGCGGGTCCATTGGGTTAACGTCGCCCCGTAAGGCTCTATCGATGGGACGAGCCCGAGGGCCGGGAAAAGGAGCGTGACATGAAGTTTGCGGTAATCGGGGCGCGCGTACTGTTGGGTTTGATCTTCACCGTGTTTGGATTGCACGGGTTCTTCCATTTCAGTTTCATTCCGATGCCCGAGATGAGCGAGGCCGGTGGCACGTTCATGGGTGCGTTGGTGGGGACCGGATACTTCATGATGGTCGTAAAGGCGGTCGAGGTGCTGGCCGGCCTGATGATTCTGACCGGACGGTTTCTTCCGCTCGGCCTGATCTTGCTGGCTCCCGTCACGGTCCACATCCTGCTGTTCCACCTCTTCTTGGATCCGGCTGGAATGGGCATGGCGATCTTCGTGGTCGCGATGCAGCTCTTCTTGGCCTGGTCGTATCGCGACTCATACAGCGGCATACTCCAAGCCAACTCCACGCCGGCTGGCCAGAGCTAGCTTGCTCTTCGCTTGACCCGGTCGCGGGCGGCAGGTAGCTCTCCGGCCATGTCGGAAGTCCGCGTCCGGTTCGCGCCGTCACCCACAGGCTATCTGCACATCGGTGGTGTGCGGACGGCTCTGTACAGTTGGCTGTGGGCGCGCCAGCACGAGGGCACGTTCATCCTCCGAGTCGAGGACACCGACCGGGAGCGCAGCACCGAGGAGAGCATCCAGGTCGTGCTCGAGTCGATGCGATGGCTCGGCCTCGACTGGGACGAAGGCCCCGGAGTGGGTGGCGATCACGGTCCCTACGTACAGAGCGAGCGCCTCGACATCTACGCTGAGTACGCGGGCAAGCTGATCGAGTCGGGCCACGCTTATCGCTGCTACGCGACGAAAGAAGAAATCGCGGCGGCGCGAGAGGCACATCGGAAGACCGGTACCAAGGACGGCTTCCGGTTCCAGAGCCCCTGGCGAGACCGGAGCGACGCGCCCGAGGATCCGAACGCCCGCTACGTGATTCGGTTCCGTGCCCCGCACGAGGGAACCACTAGCTGGCTCGACGAGGTCAAAGGTAAGATCGACATCCTGAACTCCACCCAGCAGGACTTCATCTTGTTGCGTCCTGATGGGATGCCCCTGTACAACTTCGGCTGCGTGATCGATGACCTGACGATGGGGGTGACTCTCGTCGGCCGCGGTGACGACCACATGATCAACACCGCGCCTCAAATCCTTCTCTACGAAGCACTCGGCGCCCGGGTTCCAACCTTCGCCCACATGCCGATGGTGCTTGCGCCCAACGGCGAGAAACTCTCGAAGCGCCACGCGGCAGTCGGCGTCCTCGAGTACCGCGACATGGGCTATCTTCCAGATGCCATCCTCAACTACTTGGCGCGCCTCGGCTGGTCGCACGGCGACCAGGAGATCTTCACGCGCGAAGAGCTGATCGAGAACTTCAGCTGGGACCATGTCGGGTCCACCGCAGGCCGGTACGACGCGAAGAAGTTTCTCCACGTGCAAGCGGAACACCTTCGGATGCTATCCGATGAGGACATCGCGCGCTGGACTGTGCCCTTTCTCGCGAAGATCGGAATCGAAGTCCAAGCCGACGACCCGGTTCTGCTGAAGACGATCCCGTACGTGAGGCCGCGCGCCGAAACGTTCATCGATGTGGCCAAGGCCGTCGAATACTTCTTTCGGGACGTCGAGTTCGACGCCAAAGGCAAGCGAAAGTTTCTGGTCCCCGACAACGCGCAAGCCCTCGTGCGGCTGGCGGACGTGGTGGAGGCGGTCGAGCCGTTCACCAAGGAACCGCTCGATGCGACGGTGAAAGCGTGGCTCGAGGAGAACGCGATCCCCATGAAAGTGGTCGCACAACCCGCACGCGTCGCCATGACCGGACGCACCCGCAGCCCCGGGCTTTTCGAGGTGATGGAAGTGCTCGGGAAAGAGAAGACTCTGGCGCGCCTGCGAGCGGGCGCCGAGATCGCAGCAGCAACGGAGACTCCCTCCGCGTAACGTCGCGGCGCATCTTCCATATTCGCGGGAACCCATCGTGCAGACATTGGTCATCGTTCTCTACTTGGTCACGCTCGGGGTACTGGCGCTGTACGGGGTCCACCGCGGCGCGCTGCTACTCATGTATCTGCGACATCGCGGCGAGCGAACGACCCCGCTGTCTCGCTACGCCGAAGCGGACCTTCCCATGGTCACCGTCCAACTTCCGATGTTCAACGAGCTGTGCGTCGCGGAGCGATTGATCGACGCGGTCGCGCAGGTCGACTATCCGCGCGACCGTCTCGAGATTCAGGTGCTCGACGATTCGACCGACGCGACGTCGACCATCGCCCGCAGCAGATGCGACGCGCTGCGCCAAGAAGGGCTCGATATCGCCTATCTGCACCGGAGCGATCGCAGCGGTTACAAGGCCGGCGCGCTCGAAGCCGGCATGAAGCGGGCGAAAGGTGAGCTGATGCTGGTGTTCGACGCGGACTTCGTTCCGGGCCCCTCGATCATCCGAGACCTGGTTCATTTCTTCCGAGACCCTTCGGTCGCCATGACGCAGGCACGGTGGACGCACCTGAACCGCGACCGGTCGGCGCTCACGCGCTGCCAGGCGATGCTTCTCGACGGACACTTCGTCATTGAGCACGCCGCACGCTACCGTTCTGAGCGCTTCTTCAACTTCAACGGTACGGCGGGGATGTGGCGCAAGGCTGCCATCACCGACGCCGGCGGCTGGCAACACGACACGATCACGGAGGACATGGATCTCAGCTATCGCGCGCAGCTTGCCGGGTGGAAGTTCATCTACGCGCCTCACGTGAGCGCTCCTGCGGAGCTCCCGGGCGACATGAACAGTTTCAAAGGGCAGCAGGCTCGATGGGCTAAAGGTTCGGTTCAAACCGCGCGCAAACTGCTCGGCCGGATCCTCCGCGCGCCGGTGGGCTACAAGGTAAAGACCGAAGCGGTGTTCCACCTGACCAACAACCTGGCGTACGTCTTTCTCCTCGTGTTGGCAGCGCTTCAGCTCCCGAACATGTTGGTGCGCCGTCAAATGGAGCACCCCGAGCTTCTGATGCTCGATGCTCCTCTGTTTTTGGCGACCTGCGGGTCGGTCGGAGCGTTCTACGTAGTCGCCCACCACGATCTGTACGGCGGGTACTGGCAGGCGATCAAGCGATTGCCGCTGATGATGGCGCTCGGCATCGGGCTGTCCATCAACAACGGACGTGCGGCGGTGGAAGGGCTATTCGGCCGCGATGTCGAATTCGTGCGGACACCCAAACGGGGTGACGTCGACGCCGAACCAAGGTCAGGAGCACTGGGCTACCGCGGGCGGTGGCCGTGGCACAATACCGTCGAACTAGCCTTCGGACTGTACTGCACGGCCACGCTCGTGCTGGCCATCGCCACCAAGAGTTGGGCAAGCGTACCCTTTCTCCTGTTGTTTTGCGCCGGATTCACATATGTGGGCCTCGCGAGCCTCTTCGAAGCGCTTCGGCCCGAGCTCGCTCAAGACGACTCGGATCCGACCGCGCAGGCACCGTCGACGCACTCTTCGCCGAACCCGCAGTCGATGTTGAGCTGACACTCTGCCAGCACCTCACTGCTGCGAACGCAAAGGTTCTGCTCCTCGACCGGCTCGCAGAAACGAATCGTGGCGTCGATGCGAGCGCACTCGTCGTTGGTCTCGCATGGCGAGCGGCATTGGCCGCGAACACAGACACGTCCAGGTTGGCAGTCGTTCTCGGGGCAGAACTGTTCAGGGCGCGTGTCGGGAATGCATTGGAACGAGCTGCAGTACTCATGATCAGCGCACTCTGTGTCCTGTGCGCAACTCGTGAGGCAAGTTTCATCGGTGCATGGTCGGCACGCACCGGCCACGCACTCCTGCGTGTCGGGACACGGCGCATCGACGCAGGTCAGTAGACACTCGCCATCTATACAGATGCGCTCGTCGCCGCACTCGAAGTTGAACTGGCAACGGAAGGGCGGCGGGTCGGGCTCCTCATCGAGTGGGTTGAGACAAAGACCGTTGTCCGCGCAGGTCGTTCCGAGGGGACACTCGTACTCTTGCGTACACTCGCCGACGCAGCCGAGGGTGGTGCAGATTTCCCCGACGGCGCAATCGGCGGCTACTACGCATAGGGCCCGTTGAGGCGCAGGCTGCGGATGGCACTCGTCGCCCTGGCACAAAAAGCACCCACGATCGCTTAGCGGCCCGTCCGAAATGCAGACGTAGCGAGAGTCGTTGTTGCAGCCGGCGAGGCCGAAGAGCGCGATGATGAGAATCCCGAAGCGTTTCATGAGAGGTTCGACGCCCGGGCTACGGGCATATTCAGTGACGGGATCTGCTTGAAAATCAACGAGTTCCATCGGATAACGGGGGCGACATGAGTGGCCACAGCAAATGGTCGACAATTAAGCGGCGCAAGGGCGCGCAGGACGCCAAGCGGTCTAAATTGTTCACCAAAGTCATCAAAGAGATCACCATCGCGGCGCGCTCCGGTGGGGGCGACCCGGAGGGCAACGCAAGGCTGCGACGCGCGATCGACTCGGCTCGAGGCGTGAACATGCCCGCCGAGAACGTGACCCGGGCCATCAAGAAGGGCACCGGTGAGCTCGAAGGGGTCCAGTACGAAGAGCTCCTCTACGAGGGGGTCGGCGCGGACGGGGCGCTGTTCCTCTGCGAGGTGGTAACCGACAATCGCAACCGATCGATCGCTGAAGTGCGCAAGCTCTTCGACAAGAACCACGGGCAGATCAGCAGCAGCGGCTCGGCGCTTTGGGCCTTCGAGCAAAAGGGCATCATCCGCATCGACAAAGACGCGGCGACGGAGGAAGAGCTGTTCGAAGCGGCCGTGGGTGGCGGAGCCGAGAACATGGAACTCGTCGGAGACGAATGGGTGGTCACAACGGCTCGCAACGATCTAGACGCAGTTCGGGACGCGATCGACACCGCTGGGACGACGGTCCGTGAGGCGGCACTGGCGTACATCCCAAACAACCCAAAGTTGGTCGAAGGCGGCGACGCGGCAAAGCTGATTCAGCTGTACGAGGCGCTCGAAGACAACGAAGACGTCCAGAACGTGTTCGCCGACTTCGAGCTCAGCGAGCAGGCGCTCGCGGAGATGGCCTGACGCGCCGATGCTAGTGCTGGGCATCGACCCAGGCAGCCGGCGCACCGGCTGGGGTGTGGTGAGGCTCGAGGGCACGCGACTTCACCATGTGGGGGCGGGGACCATCGCCGTGCCAGAGAAATGGCCGCTCGCCAAGCGGCTCCATCGGATCCACCAGGGGCTTGAGCAGGTCATCTCCGAGCACAGGCCCGAAGCCGTCGCGGTTGAAGAGATCTTCTTCGCCAAGTACGCAAACGCCGCGTTGAAGCTCGGGCACGCGCGCGGCGTGGCCCTGTTGGCTGCGGCAGAGGCGGGGCTCGAGGTGCACGAGTACCCTCCGGCCATCGTGAAGCGCACCGTGGTGGGGAGAGGGGCCGCGGACAAGACACAGGTGGCGCGGCTGATCACGGCGTTGCTGGGGCTCAACGCACCGCCCGAGGAGGATGCCGCGGACGCGCTCGCAGTGGCGATTACCCATATTCAGGCAAGCCGATCCAAAGGCATTGGGCGCTGACACTGGCGCTGAACACTGGCGCTGGCGCTGGCGCTGGCACTGGCACTGGCACTGGCACTGGCACGGGCGGAGGGGGGGGCGGGAATACGGACATCTGTTCAGTAACCTGTTAGGCTTCGGGCGTGATTGGGAGGCTTAGGGGGACGATCGGGGATCGGGACGCGGATGGCTCGGTCATCGTCGATGTGAACGGGGTCGGATACGAGGTCTTTTTGCCTGTTGGGACGGAGGGACGCGCTGGGTCCGAGCCGGGCCAAGTCGTCTCGCTTCACACTCACACGCATGTGCGCGAAGACGCGATGACTCTGTTTGGGTTCGCCACGGCCGAGGATCGCGCGGCTTTTCGCGCCTTGCTCAAGGTAAGCAGCATTGGGCCAAAGCTGGGGCTCGCGATCATCGGCGTCATGAACGCGGCCGAGCTTCAAGACGCCATCGCGCGCCAAGACAAGGCCGCTTTCAAGGGGATCACGGGCGTTGGCAAGAGGACGGTCGAACGCATTCTGCTCGACTTGGAAGGCAAGCTCGACTTCGCACCAAGCGGCAAGACCGGGGTCCGGCTCCGGGCGGTTCCAAGCGCAGCAGGCTCTGCAAGTGACGCGGTCGTTGGTGCCCTAGTGCAAATGGGATACAAGCGAAGCGAGGCAGAGGCCGCAGTCGGGGGCGCGAGCGGCGCGTCGGACGACGACAACGTCGAAGGGTTGTTGCGCGCTGCGCTGTCGGCATTGTCATGAGTGAGATGGAAGCCAGATCCAACGAGAACCTGAGCATCGGCGAGCAGCCCGATGACCGCACGCTCGACCGGAGCCTCCGTCCATCGCGGTTCGAGGACTTCGTCGGCCAAGACGGCATCAAGGAGAATCTGCGAATCTTCGTCGAGGCGGCGAGGCGGCGCGGCGAGCCGATCGATCACACCTTGTTCTGCGGGCCGCCTGGGCTCGGAAAGACCACGCTGGCTTTGATTTTGGCCAGCGAACGAGGGGTCACGCTCCACTCTGCCTCCGGTCCGGCGATCGAGCACAAGGGCCAGCTCGCAGCGCTTCTCACCAAGCTCGAGCCAAACGACGTGCTGTTCATCGATGAGATACACCGGCTCAGCGCCGTGGTGGAAGAGAACCTCTACACGGCAGTCGAGGATTTCCGGATCGACATCGTCAACGGCGATGGTCCGTATGCGCAGACGCTCCAGCTTCCACTGAGCCCGTTCACTTTGATCGGCGCGACGACTCGAACCGGGCTTCTAACCAACCCCATGCTTTCCCGGTTCGGGTACGTGGCGCGTCTCGACTACTACCCGGACGACGCACTGCGCACGATCATCGAACGGAGCGCGCGGTTGCTCGATTTTGCGATCAGCGCCGAGGCCGCGCACGAGCTCGCGCGCCGGTCCCGCGGCACGCCCCGCATCTCCAATCGGCTGTTGCGGCGGTCCCGCGACTTCGCAGAGGTGTTGTCGGACGGCAAGCTCGACGCCGAAACCGCACGCGAAGGACTCGATCGTCTCGACGTCGACGACGCGGGCCTCGACCAAATGGACCGACGTTATCTCACGGTGATCATCGATCACTACGACGGCGGGCCGGTTGGAATCGAAACCTTGGCGGCCGCGCTCAGCGAGCCGCGAGATACGCTCGAAGACGTATATGAGCCGTACTTGCTCCAAAAGGGCCTTTTGGCGCGCACGGCGAGGGGACGTGTGGCGACCCGGCATGCCTTCGAGCACCTCGGCAAAAAGCAGCCAACAGGCAAGCAATCCGGCCTGTTTTGAGCCATTTGTGAAGAATCCGCGCTCCCGTGGCTGCGCGCTGTTAGAGTCGACCCCCATGAATTCCAGCCGTAGTGGGGCCGAAGAGGGCCTTTTCCGCTCCGCGGCGCGCTGGCTTCGCTCCGCCGAGCGCTGGGCACCTGCCGACGCCGAGATTTGGGGGCGCTGGCGGGAGTCGCTTCGCGCCGAGCAACGCGCCGACGCGCTGTTGCCGCTGCAGGCCGTGCTGTCCGGGCTCGTGGCGTTTCGCCATGCGGAGAACCATCGACTGCCGGCGCCTGTGACCGATTTTCGGCCACACCTGCACGCAGCGCACGTCGCCTATGACTGGGCGCTGCAGCTCGTCGCTCAACTGAGTAGCGACGACGCCCCCGGGCGGCGACTGCCAACAGCGGGTGACCGGTTGGGCGAACCCGAGTCGTCTTTGCGAGCGCTCGAACGCTCGCTGACCGACGCGCGTTGGGTGAGCGAGCGCTTCTTGGAGCTTTCGGTCGTTGACGCTGGTGCGTTTCAGGCGAGCTGTGACCTCTTCGTGCGCGACCTAGAGCGGAACCCGTTCTTTGAACCGCCCGAACCCCTCGAGTTCTCGAACATCGCGGAGTTGGTAGGTCCCGACGATCTCGCGCCAGAGATCGCAAGTTGGAAAGGCGACGCGGCCGAGATGAGGGCCCTGGTCGCTTTCTTGGCGTTGCTGCGCAGCCATCGGTTCTTGGGTATTGCAGACCGTCAAATCGGTCACGACCACGGCCTCTACGGAGCGCACATCGTGATCGCCGCGGTTCGCAGAGAGCTTCGTACCGCAACTCGGTTTCTCTTGGCGCAACGGGTAGACGCCGTTGCCACGGAGCTCGAACGAGGGCTGCTCTCGCTCGACT
>CBDURI010000025.1:0-16923 GCA_965369435.1 uncultured bacterium | reverse complement strand
GAGGGGAGCTCCACTCGCAAGGAACGGAGCTCTGAACCTCGAAAGCGGACGCGGCGCACACGACGCAAGTGATGACGAAGAGAAAGCGGAAGCCTTTGGCGGTTCCGGAGCTGATCGCTCGCAAGCGTGAGGGCGGGAAGCTCGACGAGCAGGAAGTTCGAGACCTGATCGCTGGCTTCATGGACGGCTCGGTTGCCGACTACCAGATGAGTGCGCTCGCGATGGCGGTCTTCTTTCGCGGGATGGACTTCGACGAAACCGTCGCGATGACGCTCGCCATGCGCGACAGCGGAAAAGTCGTGAGCCTCGACCACATCGACGCGCCCAAGGTCGACAAGCACTCGACCGGAGGCGTCGGCGACAAGGTCAGTATCTGCCTTGCACCGATCGTCGCTGCATGCGGCGTCGTGGTGCCAATGATGAGTGGTCGCGGCCTCGGCCACACCGGAGGCACGCTCGACAAGCTCGAAGCGATTCCAGGCTTCCGCGTCGATCTATCCGTGGAAGAGTTTCGCGCGCAGCTTCGAAAGATAGGTTGTGCATTGATCGGCCAGACCGGCGATTTGGCGCCTGCAGACAAGCGCTTGTACGCACTGCGGGACGTGACGGGGACGGTCGAGTCGATCCCACTGATTACGTCGAGCATTCTATCGAAGAAGCTGGCGGAAGGAATCGACGCGCTGGTACTCGACGTCAAAGTCGGTCGCGGGGCCTTCATGAAGACCGAGTCCGAAGCTAGGGAGCTCGCGCGCTGCCTGGTGCGAGTCGGAAGGCTTGCAGGCAAGCGAGTCTACGCCCTGCTCACCGACATGAACGCTCCGATCGGATATACGATCGGGAACGCGCTAGAAACGACCGAGGCACTCGAGGTGCTTCATGGGCAGGGGCCGGATGACCTGCGGGAGCTGACCTATGAGCTCGCCGGCGAGATGCTACGCGCCGCAGGGATGGTGAAGACCAAAGCTCAGGCGTTGCGGCGCGTCGAATCGGCCGTGCTGGATGGGACCGCGCTCGAGAAGATGCAGCAGATTGTCGAGGCGCAAGGCGGTGATCCGCGCGTGGTCGAAGAGCCCAACCGGCTCGCCGTCGCGCGCCACCGATCGACGTGTGTTGCGGCCTCGAGCGGCTACGTCAGGGGCATCGACCCACTGGAGCTAGGATACGCGTCGATGGGGCTGGGGGCGGGACGCAGCCGCGCAGAGGAAGAAGTCGATTCGGGCGCGGGGATCCGCCTGCACGTTCAAGTCGGCGATCAGGTACGAGTCGGGGACGAGCTGGCGACCCTCTATACGTCGGAGCGCGCTCGGCTCCGCGCAGCCACAGACCGAGTGGCCGCCTCCTTCGGAATTGGCAAACGGCGCCCACTAGTGCGAAGCCGCATCATCGAGACGATTCGTCGCTGATCCCGCAAGCCCGGTCCGCGCGGGACGTGATCTGCGCACGCACCGCGCGATACTCGGGCGAATTGACGTACGCTAAGTCCGGGAAATCGGACCTCTTCGCGTATTTCTCTCCGAGGCCTTCGATGAATGTCGCTCCGCTCGCGTCCTGCAGGGCGCGAAGCACCACCGATGCAGGGACGGGCCGGGCCTCGGTCTTCCAGGCGGGCTGCGCATCGCTGATCGCGCGCAGAAGCGTCATCTCACCGTTGCTGTCCTTCCGAAGCCGAACGTCCACCTCCAACGCGAAGGCCGTGCCCGCCCAATAGACACGATGGTAGGCTCCGGTTCGATTCATGTTTCGACTCTCGCTGGCCAAGGAACGCCCGCCACCCGATCGACGCCCTCGTGCAAAGCCCTCTTCGAGGCGCGTCCACGCGCGCTCGCTGCTCTGCAGACCGCAGCGCGCTCGCAGGACCTCCTGAAGATAGGTCGCGATGCCTTCCGACAGCCAACGGTCCTTCGAACGAAGAGGGGGCAGCCACAGATGCGACAGCTCG
This sequence comes from uncultured bacterium, assembly GCA_965369435.1. Classification (GTDB taxonomy): domain Bacteria; phylum Myxococcota_A; class Polyangia; order Polyangiales; family Houyiibacteriaceae; genus SG8-38. Next base: position 14,984 of record CBDURI010000025.1, on the reverse strand, counting down.
TGAACCGCTATCCAGTCCGCCTCGAGCTGCTCCACGCTGGCATCCGGCGAGGGAACCAGCAGAACCGACGAGCCACCGCCTCGACGCACCATCCCAAAGAAAACCTGCCTCCCCTGACCTCGCACGGGGACGATTAGAAAGTGAACCTGATCGCGGGGGAATCTGTCGCCGACTGACGCGGTGGCTTGCATGGCGCGACCGATCCAGCGGCGAACGTCATCATCGGGCGGCCTAGGTCCGAGGCGCGTGATATCGACATGCGCGCCTGCCACCGAGAACGCCTGACGGTCGAACTCGCCGAACACGCCGAACGCGCCGGTGAAGAACGCGCTCCGTTCCGGGAAATAGACCCCGTCCGACCTCGGCCAGGGGAACGAGGCATGTCCTCCGGCGGGGATCACGAAACGAATCGAAGCGTCGAGGTCCGGCGGAAAAGGATCGGGCCGCCACAGCCACTGCGCTTGCGTCACGACGACGGCGTCGGAGTCGCTGGCTCGGAACATGGGGCTAGAAAAGCGCGTCTCGTAGTCAACGCACGAGACGCGCGATGCGTGGCGCAGGCGAATCCGGCCGCGGGAGGTGTCGAGCATCTCACCGTCGATCCACGCTCCGCTCAGCTCACGCCCCGCGCTGTCACCAATTGGGACCAGCTCGCGCACCGTCGCGCCTTCGAGACATACCCTCACCTTGGCTCCGCCAAAGTTGTCAAAGATTGTAACGGTATATTGTGCCGTTGGCCGAGCTGCCTCGGTGGGAACAGGCGTCTCGGGCGCATGCGCACATCCGAGGAGGCAGAGCAGCACCGTCACTCTCCGTCGCTTCATCACCTTGTAACCACTGAAAACCTATGGGGTATTCGCCCTGAACCGCCAGTGTTTCGCTAGAGCAATTCGGGCGAAACATCTGTGCTTCACACACGTACCTGGTGTCATGACGCACGCTTCGCTTTTTACGTTGCGACAAACCAGCCATTTGGCTAGCGTGCCCTAGAACGAAGCGGGGGAAAGGGATTGGTCCCTGACGCCGTGTTGCATCGACCGGGGCCTTTCTTGTTGCTCCTGATGCGCTTACAAGAAAGAGGAAAGAACCAATGAACTCAGCACTCAAGCACACGATCATCGCGATGGCGACTGCGGCACTCAGCATGACCGCCGCGTGCAAGTCGGACGATGGTCCGGAAGCCAGCGAAGCGACGACCGGCGCCGAGACTGCCGCACCCGCTGCCGAAAGCGCAGCGGAAGCCTCCTGCGGCGAGGGCAGCTGTGGAGGAGCCAAAGAAGAGGCAGGCGACGCAGCCGAAGCTTCCTGCGGCGAAGGCAGCTGCGGCGGCGCCAAGTAACCCACAAAAGTCACGCTGTTCACAACCGAACGGCATGGTGTTGGAAGCCGCGGCGGCAGGTGTCGCCGCGGCTTCTTGTTTTCTGAGAGAATAAATGACTCGAGACGTCGCCGGCATCGGCTTGGGGCTTCGATACGACCTCGCAACCGAGCTCCTCGAACGGACTCCGAAGAGCATCGCGTGGTTGGAAATCCACCCGGAAAATTATCTCGACCGCGGTGGTCGCTATCAAGAGATGTTGGAGCTGGCACGAGAAGACTGGCCGGTCATCACGCACGGCTTGAGCTCCTGCCTAGGCTCGGTCGAGCCCTTCGACGCAAGCTACCTAAAAGAGCTTGGGACCTTCCTGAAGGACCTCGAGATCCCGTGGCACAGCGAGCACCTCTGCCTAGGCGGGGCCGATGGTCGCTTCTTCCACGACTTGCTGCCCTTGCCGTTCACGGATGAGGCGGCGACGATCGCGTCACGACGATTGATCGAGATGCGCGACGCGATCGGGGTACCGCTCGCGCTCGAGAACGCTAGTTACTACGCACCACAAGGGCCGGACGGCTTGGCAGAGGCCGACTTCGTGGTGGAGGTGCTCGAAAGGACGGACGCGAAGCTGCTCCTCGACGTCAACAACATCTATGTGAACGGGCGCAACTTCGACTTCGACCCCAAGTTGTATATCGACAAGATCCCGATGGAACGGGTGGTGCAGATCCACGTCGCCGGCCACTTCGTCCGCGATGACGACCTGCGCATCGACACACACGGCGAGCCCATCCTCGACGATGTGTACGAGCTGCTCGACTACACGCTGCGCAAAACGGGCCCGGTGCCGGTGCTTCTCGAACGGGACAACAACATTCCACCACTCGACGAGCTCCTCGCCGAAGTCGATGAGCTTTGGACGATCTATCGGCGCGCAACGGGGGTTGGCAGTGCTCTTTGACCAAGCCAAGGCCATGCAGCGTGTTTGCTTCGGCGCGGAGCCGAGTGAAGCTGACCTCGAGCTCCTCGGCTCGCGTGAACGCTGGCTCGTTTATCGAGACCTCGTGCGAAACCGCCTCGATCAGGTGATCGGGGTCGCCCTAGCCCGCACCAAGAACGCGATTGGGCAAGACGCGTTCAGGGGAGCCGTCGACGAGTGGTACGCAAAGGGCGGCCCGACCACTCGATACCTGCGATACGTGCCGAGTGAGCTCGCGGAGCTTGCGATTCCGATCTGGCAACGGACCGAGGCGCCGTGGGTCGCCGACCTAGCAGGCTACGAAATCAGCGCATGGGAAGTCCGCCATGGGCCACCAGATCCCACACCCACTCACGAGTTCGCCTTCGACCGGAAGCCCGTGCTCGCCGCGGCCGTCAAAGTCCTCCGGCTGGCCTACCCCGTCCAACAGAGCCCCACCCCCGATGCGGGCTACGATCCGGACCCGACCATCCTGTGCCTATATCGAGACAAGAACCACAGGGCCATTCCGCGCAAGCTCAACCCCCTCGCAGCGGATCTCCTGGACGCGTGGCGCGCAGCCGATCAGACCGTCGCCGAGTCCGTGCAGAAAATCGCCGCCGCCCACCGCACCGATATCGGCCCCGAGTTCGTAGAAAAACTCTCCACCCTAGTCACCGACTTCATCCAACGGGGCATCCTTCTAGGAGGAGCCGCTCAGTAGCCTTCTACTTTGCTGATGATTTCGTTCATTATTTCGCGGGTGCCGCCGCCTATCGGGTAGAGGCGGGCGTCGCGGTAGAGGCGCTCTACGACGTACTCACGCATGTAGCCGTAGCCACCGTGGATTTGGACGGCCTGGTCGCAGACGTGCGAGCACATGTCGGTGGCCGTGTTCTTGGCCATCGCGGCCAGTGACGGCGTTTGTTCGCCCTGAAGATAGCGGGTGACGCACTCGCCTGTGAGGGCGCGAGCAGCGGCGATCCGTGTCGCCATATCGGCGAGTTTGTGACGAATGACCTGGAAGCCCGAGAGCGATTTGCCAAAGGCATGGCGCTGTTTCGCGTATTCGACCGACTCCCGATAGGCGAGCTCGGCGATCGCGACGCATTGGCCTGCGATCATGAGGCGCTCGGTGACGAAGTTGGTCATGATCATCAGGAAGCCGGCGCCTTCTTGGCCGATGAGATTCCCGACGGGGACGCGGCAGTCTTCGAAGGCGAGCTCAGCTGTGTCGCTTGCCCACCAACCGGTCTTCTTGAGCTTGCCTGCCACGGTGAAGCCCGGAGTGGCGCTGTCGATGATCAGCATCGAGATGCCGCCATGTCCCTCGCCGCCGGTGCGCACCGCGGTCGTGACGAAGTCGGCGCGTGTACCCGACGTGATGAACGTCTTGGCGCCGTTGACAACGTAGTGGTCGCCGTCGCGGATTGCTTTGGTCTGCACCGCAGCTACATCGCTGCCGCCGCCCGGCTCCGTGATCCCGAGGGCGGAGACCTTCTCGCCCGTGAGTGTCGGCCGGACGTAGCGCTCCTTCTGAGCGTCGGTTCCGAATTTCACGATGGGCGGTAGCGCGATCCCGTGGCTCCCGAGGCCCACGCAAGTGCCCACCGATTTCCCGGCAAGCACCATCTCCTCGGCGGACACCAGGACGTGGCTGAGATCGCCCCCGTCGCCGCCGACCTCTTCTGGGTAGCCGGTCGCAAGAAGGCCAGCCTCGGCGGACTGTTGGTACAGCTCGCGAGGGAACTCGTTGGCTTCTTCCCAAGCATGCGCGTGCGGCGCGATCGCGGCGGCCGCAAAGCGCCGCACCTGCTCACGCAGCGCCCGATGCTCGTCGGTTTCGAATAGGTAGCTCTTCACCAGGGTGGCGCGAGCTTACTCTTCGCTGGCGGCAGCGGCAACGGGCTCAGGCTCGAGAATGGCCGGCGTCGGTGCGAGCGGCTTCACCGCATCGTCGTCAACGACCATGTCGATCTTGTTGTACGCGCCAAGGCCCGTACCGGCTGGCAGCAACCGGCCCATGATGACGTTCTCCTTGAGCCCGCGAAGCTCGTCGACCTTGCCGCTGATCGCGGCCTCGGTCAGCACCTTCGTGGTCTCCTGGAAGGACGAAGCGCTGATGAACGATTCGGTCGACAGCGAGGCCTTGGTGATGCCGAGCAAAAGCGGCTCTGCGACCGCCGGCTGACCACCCTTGGCGATCACCCGCTCATTCTCACGCTCGAACACCGTCTTCTCGACCTGCTCGTCCGGCAGGAACCGGGTGTCACCCGTTTCCTTGATCCGCACACGACGAAGCATCTGACGAACGATGACCTCGATGTGTTTGTCGTTGATGGCGACACCCTGCAGTCGGTAGACCTGCTGGATCTCGTCAACCAACCAAGCTGCGAGCTCTTTCTCACCCTTGACCTTGAGAATGTCATGCGGGTTCGCAGGCCCATCCATCAATGGCTCACCGGCACGCACGTGGTCACCATCTTTGACCGTGAGGTGCTTACCCTTGGAGATGAGGTACTCCTTCGGCTCGCCGACCTCCGGTGTGATCATGACCTTGCGCTTACCCTTGGTGTCCTTACCGAAGGTCACGATGCCGTCGATCTCGCTGATGATCGCGTGGTCCTTGGGCTTGCGAGCCTCGAAGAGCTCAGCGACACGCGGCAGACCACCCGTGATGTCCTTTGTCTTGGTAGTCTCGCGCGGGATCTTCGCGATGATCTCACCAGCTTCGACGGTCTGACCATCCGAGGGAATGATGTTCGCGCCGACCGGCAAGAAGTATCGGGCCATGTTCTCGCCCGCACCTGCGCTCCGCGTTTCGCCCGTTTTCGGGTCCTTGATCGAGATGCGCGGACGCGCGCTCGGGTCGCGTGACTCGATGACGACGCGCCGGGACAGACCCGTGACCTCGTCGAGCTTCTCTTCCATGGTCACCGCTTCGACGATGTCGCCATACTTCACGATGCCTTGAACCTCGGTGAGGATTGGAATGGCGTAAGGATCCCACTCGGCAAGCATCGTGCCTCGCTCGACACGGTCACCCTCTTTGACTTTCACGAACGCGCCGTAAGTCAGCGTGAAATGCTCACGCTCGCGGCCCGATTCGTCGATGACCGTGACGGCACCGTGGCGGTTCATCACGACGACCGTCCCATCGTCCTTGGTTACCACGTTGGCGTTGTCGAACTTCACGGTCCCGCCCGAACGTGACTGGATGGAGCTCTGCTCGATTTTACCGCGCGCAGCAGCACCACCGATATGGAACGTACGCATGGTGAGCTGCGTACCAGGCTCACCGATCGATTGGGCCCCGATGATGCCTACAGCCTCGCCAATGTTCACTTCGAAGCCACGCCCGAGGTCTCGGCCGTAGCACATCACGCACACGCCGCGGCGAAGCTGGCAGGTCAAGACCGAGCGAATCAGCACTCGCTCGATACCGGCCGCTTCGATGCGAGCGACACGAGCTTCGTTGATCTCTTGGTTGGCTTCAACGAGAGTTTCGTCGGTAACGGGATCGGTGATGTCCTCGAGCGCGACGCGGCCGAGAACACGCTCACCGAGTGGCGTGACGACCTCACCGCCCTCTTCGAGCTTGCTGACCCAGATGCCGTCGAGCGTTTCACAGTCGTAGTCAGTGATGACGGCGTCCTGCGCCACGTCGACGAGACGACGCGTGAGGTAACCCGAGTTCGCCGTCTTCAAGGCGGTGTCCGCCAAACCCTTGCGGGCACCGTGTGTCGAGATGAAGTACTGCAACACGGTCAAGCCTTCACGGAAGTTCGCCGTGATCGGCGTCTCGATGATCTCACCGGATGGCTTGGCCATGAGGCCACGCATGCCGGCCAGCTGACGAATCTGCTGGTTGGAACCACGAGCGCCCGAGTCGGCCATCATGAAGATGGAGTTGAAGCTCGGCTGCTCAGTCTTCTCGCCCGTCTCCGGATCGGTCACCTCATCTGTACCGATCGACTCCATCAGATCCCGAGCAACCTGGTCGGAAGCTTCCGCCCAAATGTCGACGACCTTGTTGTACCGCTCGCCGTCCGTGATCAGGCCCTCTTGGTACTGTTCGACGACGGTAGCGACGTCTTGCTGCGCTTCGGCGAGCACCTCCGCCTTCGAATCCGGGATGATCATGTCGTCCATGCAGATCGAAATGCCTGCGCGCGTCGACATCTCGAAGCCCAGCGTACGAAGACGGTCCGCCAGCAGGACGGTGTTCTTGTTGCGGCTCGCTCGGTAGCACTCGTCGATGAGCCCGCTGAGAGATTTCTTGTCGAGCACTTTGTTGACCGAAGGAAACTCCATGCCCGGAGGGAGCACGTCGCTCACCAGAACGCGGCCGACCGTAGTGTCGTAGATCTCGCCCTTGCAGCGGTAACGAATGCGGGAGTGCAGCCCGACCATGTCCTGGTCGTACGCCATCCGTACCTCGTCGGACGAAGCGAAGATACCGGTGAACACACCGTCCTTCTCTTGGCCCTCGTGGTACTCGCCCTTCCCGAACTGCTTCTCGCGCGTCATGTAGTAGAGGCCGAGAACGATATCCTGCGTCGGGTTGATGATCGGGCGACCACTCGCGGGCGACAGGATGTTGTTCGTGCTCATCATGAGCACGCGAGCCTCCATCTGCGCTTCGACCGAAAGTGGCACGTGAACCGCCATCTGGTCACCGTCGAAGTCCGCGTTGAAGGCGGTGCAAACGAGCGGGTGAAGCCGTATCGCCTTACCCTCGATGAGGACGGGCTCGAAAGCCTGGATGCCCAAACGGTGAAGCGTCGGAGCGCGGTTGAGCATCACCGGGTGCTCGGTAATGACCTCTTCGAGAATATCCCAAACCTCGGGCTTTTCTTTCTCGACGAGCTTCTTCGCGCTCTTGATCGTGGTGACGTACCCACGCTCCTCGAGCTTGTTGTAGATGAACGGCTTGAAGAGCTCGAGCGCCATCTTCTTCGGAAGACCACACTGGTGCAAACGCAGCGTGGGCCCGACGACGATGACTGAACGGCCGGAGTAGTCGACTCGCTTGCCGAGCAGGTTCTGACGGAAGCGGCCTTGCTTGCCCTTGAGCATGTCCGACAGTGACTTGAGCGGGCGCTTGTTCGGACCGGTGATGGTCTTGCCACGGCGGCCGTTGTCAAAGAGCGCGTCAACGGCCTCTTGCAGCATGCGACGCTCGTTCCGGATGATGATCTCCGGCGCGTTGAGCTCGATGAGCCGCTTGAGGCGGTTGTTACGGTTGATGACACGACGGTAGAGGTCGTTGAGATCGGAGGTCGCGAAACGGCCGCCGTCGAGCGGAACCAACGGACGAAGGTCCGGCGGAAGCACGGGAATCACCGACAGCATCATCCATTCGGGACGGTTGCCCGAGTCGCGGAACGCCTCGATGACCTTGAGCCGCTTGGAGTACTTCTTGCGCTTCGCCTCGCTGGTGGCCTCCTTGAGGTCCAAACGAAGCTGCTCCGCCATCGCGTGCACGTCGAGATCGCGAAGCATCTCCAGAACGGCCTCGCCTCCCATCCGTGCGTCGAAGGCGTCGTCGCCGTACTCGTCGAGCATGTCGTGGAAGCGATCCTCGGTGAGGATCTCCCCGCGCTCGAGCGGCGTCTCTTTGGGATCGAGCACCACGTAGCTCTCGCAGTAGAGCACGCGCTCGAGGTCCTTGAGAGTGATGTCGAGAATCGCGCCGATGCGGCTTGGAAGGCTCTTGAGGAACCAGATGTGCGCCACGGGCGTCGCCAGGGTGATGTGACCCAGACGCTCACGGCGAACCTTGCTCTGAATGACCTCGACGCCACACTTCTCGCAGACGATGCCGCGGTGCTTCATGCGCTTGTACTTGCCGCAAATGCACTCGTAGTCTTTGACCGGCCCAAAGATCTTTGCACAAAACAGGCCGTCGCGTTCAGGCTTGAACGTACGGTAGTTGATCGTTTCGGGCTTTTTCACTTCACCGTGAGACCACTCGCGGATCTTCTCAGGCGACGCCAGCGAAATGCGAATCGCTGAAAACGCCAGCGGGTCTTTCGGCTTTTCGAAGAAGCTGAAGATATCCTTCATGACTTACTCTTCCTCCGCAGCAAGGACGTCATCGGACCTGCGCCCCAGTTGACTCGTCTCAACCAACTCGACGTTCAGGCAAAGTGCCTGAAGCTCCTTCATGAGGACGTTGAAGCTCTCCGGTAGACCGGCTTCGAGCACGTAGTCCCCCTTTACGATCGATTCGTACATGCGCGTTCGTCCCTGCACATCGTCGGACTTGACCGTGAGGAACTCCTGCAGCGCATATGCGGCGCCGTAGGCCTCCATCGCCCAGACCTCCATCTCGCCGAGGCGCTGGCCACCGAACTGCGCCTTACCACCGAGCGGCTGCTGAGTGACTAGCGAGTACGGACCGATGCTTCGAGCGTGGATCTTGTCGTCGACCAAGTGGTGCAACTTGAGCATGTACATGATGCCCACGGTGACGTCCTGATGGAACGCGTCGCCGGTGCGTCCGTCGAACAGCACCGTCTGGCCGTTGTCCTGCACGCCCGCCAGCCTCAGAAGGTCCTTGATCTCCGCCTCGCTTGCGCCGTCGAAGACCGGTGTGGCCAGCTGCAAACCGTGCTTCCAACCCTTGGCCATCTTGGCGACCTCGTTGTCGGGAAGCGCGTCGAGCACTTTGACGATGTCCCCGCCCTTGAAGATTGCGCGGATTCGCTCGCGAAGCTCCGAAGCGGTCGCCTTCGTCTCGATCATCTCCTGAAGCTGCATGCCGAGCAGATAACCGGCCCACCCGAGGTGCGTCTCGAGAATCTGGCCGACGTTCATTCGACTTGGAACGCCGAGCGGGTTGAGCACGATGTCGACCGGCTTGCCGTTCGGCAGGTAGGGCATGTCCTCTTCCGGAAGAATCCGGCTGACGACACCCTTGTTACCGTGCCGTCCGGCCATTTTGTCGCCGACCTGAAGCTTGCGCTTGATGGCGACGTAGACCTTCACCATCTTGATGACGCCTGGAGGCAGCTCGTCGCCCTTACCGAGCTTGTCGATCTTCTCCTGGAACAGCATCTTGACGGCGTCGACCTGGTCGTCGACCTGCTCGAGAATCGCGTCGGTCTTGTCTTTGTTCTTGTCGACCTCGATGTGCGCCCAGTACCTGTGCGCGATCCCATCGAGATCTTCGTTTGTGATCTTCGCGCCCTTGGCGAGGAGCTCTATGCCCTTGTCACCCACCAGCTTTGCGGTGGCCGTACTTCCGATGAAATACTTTCGAACCCGATCGTGCGCCGAGTCGAGAACGATCTTGATCTCGACCGCCATGTCCCTTTCGAGCTTCGCTCGCTCCGTTTCCTCGATCTGCAGGGAGCGGTCGTCCTTTTCGGTACCCTTTCGCGCGAACACGCGGGCGTCGATGACGATGCCGGTCACGCCTGGAGGCACCTTGAGAGAAGTATCGCGAACGTCGCCAGCCTTCTCGCCGAAGATCGCGCGAAGGAGCTTTTCCTCTGGAGAGAGCTGCGTCTCGCCCTTCGGCGTGATCTTGCCGACCAGGACGTCGCTGGAGGTCACCTCGGCGCCAATCCGGACGATCCCGGACTCGTCGAGGTCCTTGAGAGCCTCTTCGCCGACGTTCGGAATGTCGCGCGTGATCTCTTCCTTGCCGAGCTTGGTGTCGCGAGCGACGCACTCGAACTCTTCGATGTGCACAGAGGTGTAGACGTCGTCCTTGGCGATCCGCTCGGAAAGCAGAATCGAGTCCTCGAAGTTGTACCCACCCCACGGCATGAAGGCGACGATCACGTTCTGGCCGAGCGCGAGCTCGCCGCGGTCGGTGCTCGGGCCGTCAGCGATGACGTCGCCCTCCTTGACCCGGTCTCCGGGGCGAACGATCGGCGTCTGGTTGTACGCCGTGTTCTGGTTGGAGCGCTGGAACTTGTTGAGGCGGTAGATGTCTGGGAACGCACCTGCAAGGCCTTCGGCCTTGACGACGATACGGGTCGCGTCGACCGAATCGACCACACCGTCCTGCTGCGCCACCACGCAAACACCGGAGTCACGCGCGACCCGGGCCTCGATGCCGGTGCCGGCAATCGGCGCGTGCGTGCGCACACAAGGAACAGCCTGACGCTGCATGTTCGAGCCCATCAATGCGCGGTTTGCATCGTCGTGCTCGAGGAACGGAATCAACGAGGCCGCAACCGAGACCAGCTGGTTCGGCGACACGTCCATCAGCTGAATGGCGTTCGGCGGCATCATCACGAACTCGCCGTTGAAGCGAGCGCTGATCAGCTGCCCTTCGAGCTTGCGGCTCGTGTGCTCGATCTTTGCGTTCGCCTGCGCGATGTAGTGCCCCTCTTCCTCGAGGGCGGAGTACCAACGCACCTGTCGGTCGAGCACGATGCCGTCCTCGACCTTGCGGTATGGCGTCTCGACGAAGCCGTACTCGTTGACGCGAGCGTAGGTCGACAGTGACGCAATCAGACCGATGTTCGGACCTTCCGGCGTCTCAATCGGGCAGATACGGCCGTAGTGAGTCGTGTGAACATCACGAACCTCGAAGCCCGCACGCTCACGCGTCAAACCGCCAGGCCCGAGTGCGGATAGACGCCGCTTGTGCGTCACCTCGCTGAGCGGGTTGGTCTGGTCCATGAACTGCGAGAGCTGACTCGAACCGAAGTACTCTTTGACGACCGCGCTGACGGGCTTCGCGTTGATCAGGTCGTGCGGCATGAGGGTCTCAATCTCTTGAGACATGTTCATGCGCTCCTTGATCGCGCGCTCCATGCGGACCAGACCGATGCGGTACTGATTCTCCATCAGCTCGCCCACGGCGCGAACGCGACGATTGCCCAAGTGGTCGATGTCGTCGACCGACCCACGACCGTTCTTGAGCTCGATGAGGTTTTTCACCGTTTCCAAGATGTCGGTGTTGGTCAGGACCGTGTGATCCAGCTTCGGCCGCTCATCCTCTTCGACGTCTTTGTAGAACTTGTAGTTCAACTTGAGGCGCCCGACCTGGCTGAGGTCGTAGCGCTCCGGGTTGAAGAACAGGTTGTTGAAGAGGTTCCGCGCGGTGTCGAGCGTGGGCGGGTCACCCGGACGCAACCGGCGGTAAATCTCGAGAATACCCTCGTCTTGTGACTGCACCTTGTCGACGAGCAACGTGTCGCGGAGGTAAGACCCGACATTGAGGCCGTCGATGAAGAGGACCTTGAACTCGTTGACGCTCGCCTCGCGGAGCGCATCGATACGACCCTCGGTGACCTCTTCGTTGACCGCGAGCAGAATCTCGCCGGTGTCCTCATCGATGACGTCTTCGGCAGCGACCTTCCCGATCACTTCGGTGAAGTCGATCGGTAGATAGTCGAGCCCCGCGGACTTGAGCTTACGAATCGCCGCACGCGTGAACTTGCGGTTTTTGCGAACGATGACGTCTTCGCCAACAGCGATGTCGTGCGTGGCACGCTGGCCGGCGAGCAGCTCGTACTCGATCGATTTCGCGTACTGGTCCTTCGAGAGGATGTAGACCGTCTCGGTGTCGTAGTAGTAGTTGAGGAGCTCCTGGGTGTTGTACCCGAGCGCCTTGAGCAGCACCGTCGCGGGCATTTTCCGGCGGCGGTCAATGCGAACGTACAGCAAATCCTTCGGGTCGAACTCGAGGTCGAGCCATGAGCCGCGATAGGGAATGATGCGAGCCTGGTAGAGCAACTTGCCAGACGAGTGCGTCTTGCCACGATCGTGGTCGAAGAACACACCCGGGCTACGGTGCAGCTGGCTGACGACGACGCGCTCGGTGCCATTGATGATGAACGTCCCGTTGACGGTCATCAGCGGAATCTCACCGAAGTAGACTTCCTGTTCCTTGATATCGCGGACGGCCCGCTCGGTGCTGTCACCGCCGGTGTCGTAGATGATGAGTTGGATCGTGACTTTGATCGGCGCCGCGTAGGTCATCCCACGCTGCCGACACTCGTCGACGTCGTACTTCGGCCTCTCGAGCGTGTACCCGCTGAATACCAATTCGCTCGTTCCATTGAAGTCACGAATCGGGAACACACTGTTGAAGACGCCCTGAAGACCGGTATTTTGCCGATCGTCCCTGGGAACATCTGTTTGAAGGAACTTATCGTATGACCGCTTTTGAATGTCGATCAGGTTCGGAATCTCGAGGATGTGCTCGATTTTCCCGAAGGAATGTCGCATTCGAAAGTTGGTCTGAATCGTCGCCGCCATCAGAGAGACTCCTGCCGAACCACTGCTACTGGAACCTAAAGCCAAGAATTAAGAGACACGCGCACGACAAGGAGACCCTTTGGCCTCCCGCCGCGTTGCGGAAAGTCGTGAATGTTGCGCTGCGCGTACCGGTGCTGCCCCGGCCGGGAACTTAACCCGACCGGGCCCATGTGCCAAGTCGCGGCACAGGGCTTCGAAGCATAACCCCATAGGGTTACTTAACGGTGACCTTGGCGCCAGCTTCTTCGAGCTTCTTTTTGATCTCGTCGGCCTCGTCCTTGGACACGGCCTCCTTGACGACCTTGGGAGCCGCTTCGACCAGAGCCTTGGCGTCTGCCAAGCCGAGCTGCGTGATCTCGCGGATGGCCTTGATCACGTTGATCTTCTTGCCACCAGCCTCGCTCAGCTCGACATCGAACTCGGTCTGCTCTTCGACGGCCTCAGCTGCGCCACCGGCGGGACCCGCGACGGCCACCGCTGCCGGTGCTGCCGAAACGCCCCACTTCTCCTCGAGCTCTTTGACCAGGTTCGCGACTTCCATGACGGTCCACGAGCTCAGCTCTTCGACCATCGATTCTACGTTCATATTTGCCATTCTTGACTCTCCGCTAACCGTGCGTGCGACACGGCTAAATTTGTTGTTGGATTACTCGCCTGCCTCTTTGCGCCGGTACGCATCGAGAACGAGAGCGAGGTTCTGGGCCGGTGCATTGATTTGGCCGACCAGGTTCTGCATGGGCGCCATGAGCTGCGCGAGCAGCGAAGCGCGAATCTCGTCTTTGCCCGGAAGCGTGGCGAGCTCTTTTTCGACTCGCTTGGCGTCCAGGACTTGGCCCTCGAGAAGGCCACACTTGACGAGGAGCTTTGGATCTTCGTCCTTCGGCTGAAGAACGTCCGTGAACTCTTTGCGGAAGTTCTTGATCACCTTGGCGGCAGCCGAGGGATCTTCGAAGCTCCAAGCGATTGCCGTCGGGCCGGCGAGGTATTGCGTAAACTCCGTGTCGTCGCCGAGCTCGGAACCCTCGAGTGCCTTGCGGACGACGTTGTTCTTGACGACTTTGTACTCGACACCCGCGTCGCGGAAACGGGCACGGAGATCCGTGATCATCTCGACGTTGACGCCTCGGAAGTCGACGAGCACGGTCGAGCTCGCGTTATCGAAGCTCTCGCGGACGGAAGCGGCCTGAGCCGTTTTTTGTTCTCGTGTAAGGCTCATGATTACGCCTCCACCTCTATAGTGCTGGGGTCAACCTTGATGCCGGGGCCCATCGTGGAGCTCAGCGTGATGCTGCGTAGGTACGTGCCCTTGGCGGCGGCCGGCTTGGCCTTCATCAGTGCGCCGACCAACGACTGCACGTTGCCAGCAAGCTCGGGCTCACCAAAGGATTTCTTGCCTATCTGCGCGTGCACGATGCCGGCCTTTTCGACTCGGAACTCGACCTTGCCGGCCTTGGCCTCGCGAACGGCCTTGGACACGTCGAAGGTCACAGTGCCGACCTTGGGATTTGGCATCAGGCCACGGGGACCGAGGACACGACCGAGACGACCGACCTGCCCCATCATGTCCGGTGTGGCGATGACGGTGTCGAAGTCGAGCCAGCCTTCGTTGATCTTCGCGACGAACTCGTCGCCACCTACGAAGTCGGCGCCTGCTGCTTCCGCCTCAGTCACCTTCTCGCCCTTGGCGAAAACTAGAACCCGGTTGGTCTTGCCGGTGCCGTGCGGCAAGACGACAGCGCCACGAACCATCTGGTCCGCGTGCTTCGGATCCACACCGAGGCGCACCGCCAGATCCACCGACTCGTCGAAGTTGGCGAACGCGGTTTCTTTCAACAGCGAGACAGCTTCGCTCAGCGCGTAGCGACGGTTTTTATCGGGCTTCTGTAAAGCGGCCGCGCGCTTTTTTCCGGTTTTCATTTTGACTCCTTGCGGCGACTCGAAGCCGCCTACCACCAACTGGGGCCCTGGGTGGTCCAGGAGAGCGAAGTCAATCGCTCGAGAGAGTTAGTCGACTAACTCGACCCCCATGGAACGCGCGGTGCCGATGATGCTTTGCATGCATGTCTCGATCGAGCCCGCGTTGGTATCCTGAAGCTTGACCTGCGCGATTTCTTTCACCTGATCGCGAGTGATCTTGCCAACCTTGTCTTTGTTCGGACGCGCAGAGCCCGACTCGAGATTCAAAGCCTTCTTGATCAAGATCGCCGCCGGCGGCGTCTTCATGATGAAGCTGAAGGAGCGATCCTGGTAAACCGAGATCACGACCGGAATGATCAGGCCCGCGTCCTTCTGCGTCTTCGAGTTGAACTCCTTGCAGAACGCCATGATGTTGACGCCGTGCTGGCCGAGCGCAGGCCCGACCGGCGGAGAAGGGTTTGCCTTCCCTGCAGGGAGCTGAAGTTTGATCTGTCCGATGACCTTTTTCATGCGTACGGGGTTCTCCGGAGCGGCGAGTCATGCCTCAAGGCACGAAAAGTGCAACCC
>CBDURI010000024.1:0-16981 GCA_965369435.1 uncultured bacterium | reverse complement strand
ATCGCCTCGTCTAGCTCGAAGGCTCGGGCGTGGGTGGTGAAGAGGAGCTCGCCCTTTTTGTCCAGCGAGCTCATCGCGCTTTCGATCAGGGCCTTGTGGTCTTTGTGGATGTTGAAATCGCCCTTGCTCATTTTGGAGCGCGAGAAGGTGGGCGGGTTGATGAAGATCCAGTCGTAGCTGTTGCGGTCTCTGGCCATCCAGCGGGTGGCGTCGTCGCGAATGAAACGGTGCTTCGTAGGATCCAGGTCATTGGCTTTGAAGTTCTTCTTTCCCCAGTCGAGATAGGTGTTCGAGAGATCGACGCTCGTGGTCTGCTTGGCGCCGCCGACGGCCGCCGCGACACTCACCGAGCAGGTGTACGAAAACAGGTTGAGCATTCGTTTGCCTCGGCACTGCTCTGCGGCGTACGCGCGAACTGCGCGGTGGTCCAAGAAGAGGCCGGTGTCGATGCGGTCTTCTAGGTTCACGACGAAGCGAAGGTCACCCTCGCTGACCGTCATCTCCGCTTCTTGCTGCGAGATGCGGGCGTATTGGTCACCCTCGTCGTGTTTGCGTCTGACCTTCACGATGAGGTCGTCGGCGTCGATGCCCAGCGCCTCGGGAAGCGTCATCAAAACGTCTTGAACTCGCTGCTTCGCGCGGTCGTCGCTCGCGTCCCGTTCTTTCTGAAAGATGTGGACCACAGCCTTCGCTTGATAGCGGTCGACCGCAACATTGTACTCCGGAATGTCGGCGTCGTAGATCCGGTAGCATTCGATGCCGCTCCGTTTGGCCCATCGCCCCCACTTCTTCTTGTTCTTCTTGATTCGGTTCGCGAACATCTGAGCCTTCTCGCTCGGTTTTCGCCAGCCCGGCGGCTTGGCCGATTCCCCACCGGCGACGCCGCGGATGGGAATCTCTACGAGCCGGCATTCGATCGATCCGTTGTACAGGACATGGCGTCGGGTCGGTCGAAGGCCGAGGTGCTTGAGGTTGCCTCCATGCGCCGCAAACACGTACGCGGTCCAACCGTCGAACACGCGCTTCAACGTGTCGCCAAGAGACTGGTAGAAAAGAAACAGCGTGCCCTCGTCACCGAGGCGATGGCCATACGGCGGATTGCACACGAGGATGCCGCCCTCGGCTGGCTTCTCGACCTCGGACAGCTCCTTGACGGCTAGCGACACGTGCTGCTCGACGCCTGCAGCCGCGAGGTTGTCGCGAACGTATGACAACGCCTGATCGGACGCGTCGCACCCAAAGATCCTCGCTCGGCACTCGGCCTGGCGAGCCGTCAACGCGGCATTGCGCTCCGTCGCGAAGGCCGCAGCGTCGTGCTGCAGCCATTGCTCGAAGCCAAAGCGCTCCCGCAACAGCCCGGGCGCACAGTTCGTCGCCATCAGGGCTGCTTCGATCAAGAACGTGCCTGAACCGCAGGTCGGATCCATCAAGGCCAGGCCCTTGCGCGCGGCTTGCGGCCAGCCGGCGAGATACAGAATCGCGGCGGCTAGATTCTCTTTGAGCGGCGCCTTGCCGCCCGCCTGCCGGTAGCCCCGCCGGTGCAGCCCGTCCCCCGAAAAATCGAGGGCGAGCTCGTGATGCGACTCGCCGATGTGCAGGTGAAACCGAATGGCCGGGTCCCTCTTGTCGATGCTAGGGCGCGTACCTGAGTGATCGCGAAAGCTGTCGACGATCGCGTCCTTCGCTCGCTGCACCCAGAAATGCGAAGGGAAAGGGCTCTTCGGCGCCTGCGAGCTACCGATCGCGAACGTCTGTGTTGCGTCGAAATGTTCCCACCAAGCGACGCCGCGGAGCGCATCGTAGAGACCCGTGTCGTCTTCGGCATCCAGCTCGACGAGTGGAAGCAATACCCGTGATGCGACGCGAGACCACAGGCACAACCGATATCCCTCTTGCAACGTGCCGCGCGCGTGCACGGCGGTCGGCCGCACAGCGGTGACTTCAACGTCGAGGTTCCGCACCTCTTCTGCAAGCGTGTCCTCGCACCCCTTGGGACACGGAAGCACCCATCGAAATCGCTGCGTGGAGGTGATGGGCCCTTGCCTACGTTGCTAACAGTAGCTTTGCCGTCTTGTCGACGTCCTCGAGGAGTTGGGGCGCGTCGTGAAGGCCGCCGGCCCAGCCGACGAACGACGCGAACCACACGTTCTGCAGGATCGAGGAGATGGTTCGCACATGCTCGTCGGCATCGCCCCCCCACTCACCCTCGGCGGTAGCCGCTTCACCGCGAATCGCCGCCATGACCAGTGCTGTAATCAGGGCGTGGAAGCTTGCAACGCGCTCGGTGATGTTCGGGTCCCCAGACGCCAACGACCGGACCAACGCCTTGGCGAGATTCGGCCGCCGAAGAAGCCCTTTCGTCAGCGCGTTGAAAACAAAGCGCACCCGTTCCTGTGGGTTGTCGCCCGGAACCGGCTTTTTGCCGATCTTTGCGACGAGCAGCTCGCTCTCTTGCTCCAGCGCCGCGATGAGGATCTCCTCCTTGCTCGCGAAACGCTTGTAGACCGTGCCGAGCGCCACCTGTGCACTGGCTGCGACGTCCCGCAAGCGTACCGCCTGGTATCCGTCGCGCTCCGCGAGTGCAACGGCCGTTTCAACGATGCGCTTGGCTCGATCATCCATGGCTAATATCCAACCTCTGCTTGGGGCATGTAGAACTTCTGATACCAGCGGCGCAGGGCTCCCACATCACCATCACCATCGCAGAGAATCGGTCGCGTCCGGTACTTTTTGTTTTCCCAAATCGCGATGTCCTCTTTGAAGCCGACGATGATGTTCTCGCGGTAGCCTTCCTGGAACTGTTCTTTCCCTTTTTTGACGTTCGAAACATCGATCATCGCGCCGATTCGGACGTGAACGTTGTTCTTGTCCACCGGGGTGTGACACAAGAGCATGATGTTCGGCAGAACGCTCTGCATCCTGGTGAGCATGTAGCCAGGTCCGTAGTACGTACTTTGCAACTCGAAGTGATCTTCGCCGCCGCCTCGCGGGTACGCGACGCCTTTGACGTTCTGAATGCCGATGTGGTCCTTGAACTCGTTGCCGAACTCGTTGGCCCATGTCCCGTGAACCGGGCCGAAATGGCCCTTGTCGGCGAGATTCTCGACGATCTCTTTCGGGTGCGTCTTGATGTCGATGAGAGCAGAACCCCAATCGGTCCAGCCTTCGCTGCCGTACTCGGGGAGGTCGGGGATCTCCCAGGTGGGCTCCTCGCCCTCGAGATGGGCATTCCACATGAAGATCAAACCGTTGTGCTCCTGCACCGGGTTGTTCTTCACGCAGGCGCGCGGCGGAATCCGCTTGGCGTAGGGCACGTCGATGCACTTGCCGGTTTCGTCGAACCGCCACGCATGGAACGGACACTCGATCGTCTCTCCGACGACTTTGCCCCCATGACCGAGGTGGGCTCCGAGGTGCGGACAAAACGCGTCGTGCACGATCGCGGCGCCGCTCTCTCCCCGGTACAACACCATCTCTCGGTCGAAGTACTTGATCGGCTTGACGTCGCCCGGCGCCAGCTCGCTGGTGATTCCGATGACGAACCAACCACGCGGAAAGCCAGGAAAAAGCTCCTCTTCTTTTTCTTGTGCGGTGGACATGGGTTCCTCTTGGGTTTGGGTGCTTGTCGGCATGCGTTACGCGCTCGCCTGGTCGCGGGCAATTTTCTCTGCCCAGGGGTAGTCAGGCTTTCCGCTCGGCATGCGGGAAACCGTCTCGGTAATGGTGATCTGCCGGGGAATCTTGTACCCGGCGATATGCTTTCGGCAGTGTTGCTTGACTTCGTCGAGTGAGAGTTGCTTGTCGCCCCGCGTATTGAACACAGCCGCGACTTTGGAACCGAAGCGGGGGTCCGGGACCGCAACGACGAGCGCGTCGATGATGTCGGTGTGCGCCTTGAGCGCTTCCTCGACCTCTTCGGGGAAGACCTTCTCGCCGCCGGTATTGATGCACTTGCTACCACGACCGAGAAAAGTGATCCGCCCATCCTCTTCGATGGTGGCGAAGTCCCCGGGTACGACCCAGCGCTTGCCGTCGAACTCCTTGAAGCGCTCCGCGGTCTTCACCGGGTCCTTGTAGTAGCCGAGCGGCAGGCGGCCCGAGCGGGCAACCATGCCGATCTCGCCGGAGCCCGGCTCGATCTGGTTGCCTTCTTCGTCCAAGACGGTGACGTCGTCACCCATGTAGAAAGACGGGCGGCCTTCATGGCTGTCTTCGCCCTCCGCAGCGCGGCCAAGGTCTCCTGACTCGCTGGTGCCAAAGCTGTTGATGATCATCACGTCTGGAAGGAGCTCCTCGATCTCTGCCTGGATGCTTGCCGACAGGATCGCTCCCGCCGAAGCGATCACGGCCAGGTTCGACATGTCGTAGTCGCCGGCTCTGAGCTCCTCAACCAACGGAATCGCCATGGCATCACCCACGAGCGACAAAGTCGACAGTTCCTCCTCGCTCACGAGCGAGAGGATGCGCTTTGCATCGAAGCTCGGCCCGTGTTGAAGGACGAGCTTGCCCCCGGTCAGGTGACAGATCCATTGTGTCCACTGCGCGGAACCGTGAATGAATGGAGCGCAGGGAAGCATGCTTACCGTATACCAGCCCTCTTTGACCTGCTCGATCAGCTGCTCGGGCGACTCTACTGGGTCCCCGCCCGGCGACCCACCCTGAAGCCCGGCAAAAAATAGATCTTCATGACGCCACATGACGCCCTTGGGCATCCCGGTCGTACCACCGGTGTAGACGATGTAGAGATCGTCGCCTGAACGCGGTCCGAAGTCCCGTTCTTCGGAGCCTTGCGACATCGCTGTCTCGTATTCGATCGACTCCTGATCAGCGACCCCATCGGCGCCGTCTTCGATCACGATGAGGGCCGAAAGCGGGTCGAGGCCTTGCATCGCTTCGTTGATGACCGGAAGGAACCGACGCTGCGTGATGAGCCCCTTGAGGTCGGCATTGTCGATCATGTAGCGCACTTCGGGACCGACAAACCGGTAGTTCACATTGATGCCGACCGCGCGGATCTTGAATATCGCCAAGATCGCCTCGACAAACTCGTGCCCGTTGAACAGGTGCAGGCCGATGTGGTCGCCGGCTCCAATCCCGCGCGATTGCAGGTAGTGCGCGAACCGATTCGCCCGTTTGTCGAGGTCCGCGTAGCTGTGGTGCACGTCGCCAGAGGCAAGCGCGACATTGTCGGGAACTGCGTCCGCAATGGCCTCGTAAAGATCTGCAAGATTGTATTCCATCGTTTCTCCCGGCTCAGCGTTCCGAGCTCACGATCCACATCGCGAAGAACTGCGAGCCACCGCCGTACGCGTGACCAAGGGCCACCTTTGCACCGTCGACCTGGTGTCGTTCAGCGGTCCCGCGCACCTGACGCGCGGCTTCCGCAAATCGAAGCATACCACTGGCGCCAATCGGATTGGTGCACATGACGCCACCGGACATGTTGAGCGGCATCGCGCCGCCAAGCTTGGTCTTGCCGTCCATGGTCATCCTCCAGCCTTCGCCTTCGTCGGCAAAGCCCAGGTTCTCGAGCCACATCGGCTCGAACCACGAGAACGGCACATACACCTCCGCGCAGTCGATCTCTTCGAGGGGGTTGGTGATACCTGCCTCGTCGTAGACGTCCTTCGCGCACAGCTTCCCGGCGGCCGGATTCACTTGATCGCGTCCCGCAAAGAACGTGCGCTCGGTCCGGACCGAGGTGCCCTTGACCCATGCCGGGTTCTTCACGCGATCAGCGTGCTTCTCGCTTACGAGGACCATGGCCACCGCGCCGTCGGACGAAGGGCAGGTCTCCGAGAACCGAATTGGGTCCCAGAGCATCGGCGAGGCCTTCACCTCCTCGAGCGTTTGGTCCAGA
The DNA here is from genome assembly GCA_965369435.1 of uncultured bacterium. Classification (GTDB taxonomy): domain Bacteria; phylum Myxococcota_A; class Polyangia; order Polyangiales; family Houyiibacteriaceae; genus SG8-38. Next base: position 11,121 of record CBDURI010000024.1, on the reverse strand, counting down.
TGAAGGTGCGCATTCGGATTGAGCAAGCCGTGCTGACGGTCCTTGACGGCCACCATGCAGCCGGTGTCGGGATGCGCATCGGCTCGGCGAATGTACGACCGGATGAGAGGCGCGAAGTAACCGCCGGCGCCCGCTACGAGTTGCGGCTGAAAGGGAACCACGGGCGACAGCGCCCACATCGCGTTGGCCTCGCTCTGCTTCTCGAAGGCAAGCGTAAGCACCTTCTCGTGCACGCCACCTTGAATCAGGTGAGACGCCACGACGGCGGTCGAGCCCCCGACGGAGCCCGCCGTGTGCACCCGGAAGATCGGCTTGCCGGCCGCGCCGAGAGCATCGGACAGCCAAAGTTCGGGCATCATGACGCCCTCGAACATGTCGGGCGCGGTGCCGATGACGATGGAGTCGATGTCCTTCCACGTCATGTCGGCGTCTTGCAGAGCGCGCATGGCGGCGTCGCGGACCAATCCGGGAATCGACAGGTCGCGCCGGCTCTCCCGATGCTTGGTCTGACCGATGCCGATGACCGCGCACTGCTCAGCCATTAGTCACCCTCCAAGATGGCGACGAGGTTGTGCTGCAGGCAGACACCGTTCGTCGTGTGCGCGAGTGCACGCCTTGCGTCTCCGCGAAGCACCCGGTTCGCCGCTTCCCCGAAGCGAATCAAACCCGCGGTCATGAGCGAGTTGGCCGCCAGTGCTCCGCCGGAAGGATTGACCCTGACGCGATCGCCAAGGCCCATCGCCTCTCGCAAGATGATCTCCTGGTGCGCGAACGGCGCGTGAAGCTCCGCGACGTCCACCTCGCCTTTGCCGAGGCCGGCTTTTTCGGCGGCCAGTTTGGAAGACGGCGAGGTCGTGAGGTCGCGCTGACCCAGTGCGTGTGGTTCAGTCCGATGGTCGAACCCGCGAATCCAAGCGGGCCGCTTCGCCAGCTTCTTCGCCGTATCGCCGACCGCGAGCACGATCGCGGCAGCCGAGTCGGACAGCGGCGGGCAGAAGCTCTTGCGCAACGGCGAGCTGATATAGGGCTCTTCGAGCATGGCATCGACGCTGAAATCGCCCTTGATGTGCGCATTCGGGTTGTCGATCGCGTTCTTGCGATTGCGGGCAACCACTTCGGCGAAGTCACGCTCTGTCGCCTTGCCGCTGTCGATCAAGGCCTGCGCCTGAAGCGCGGCGGCGCTGATCGAGTCGAGCCCGAGCGGCTGGACGTAGTAGGGGTCATTCTGCAGGTTCAGGACATCTGGGACGGGCGCGAGCGAGCTCTTGCCAAACGAAAACACCAACGCGGTGTCGATGTCTCCGTGCATGAGCCGCACCCAAGCTTCGTAGAGTGCGAAGGCGCCATCCATCTCCACGTGTGACTCGCGAATCGGAGGCCATGCCTTGAGACCGTCGACGGCTGCAACGAAAGAGAACGGGCGTCCCGGCAGGTAGTCGGTGCTACCGGAACACGTGAAGCCGATGTCATCCTGCGTCAGACCGACCTGCTTCATCGCGTCCGAGGTGACGGGCTGGACGAGCTCGGGCTCGTCGGCCGCCTCGATCACTTTGACCGATGGGAGCTGCGAGAAGGAGACGATGGCGACGTCACGCATCAGAGATGTTCCTTATAGCTATCGAACGGGGCGTCTGGCTCGCCCGTCGGTTCGAAGTAGAGGATGTTCTCGAGCGAAGTTTCCCATTCGTCCTGGGGCTTCCACTTCGCCTTCACCCGCATGCCCATGCGAATCTCGTCGTGCGGGACACCGCTGATCAGATGATAGATGGGACTGTCCGCGCCATCGAGCACGATCGCCCCGAAGCAATACGGCGGCGTGAGCTTCTGGCCTTCAAAGGGGATGCGAATGATCGCGAACGTCGTGAGGACACCGATGTCGGCCACTTCGACGTATTCGCTCGTCGGGTTGCCGGTCGTGGGGTCGGCCCCTCGAGGCGGGACGTACACCTTGCCGGCCTCGGGGTCCCTGCCCCCGATGAGCTTCCCCTCCCGGAGCCCACGCAGATACGCACTGTAGTGCTTTCCCGGATTCACCTTGTACTCGAGATGCACCGGACCAGGCAGGTAGGGAGCGATCGGCTCGAAGCACTCGATGTCGCGGATCGTCCCGTTCTTCTCATCGGCCCAACGCAAACGAACGCGCATCCCCGTCTTCATGCGCTTGGCTTTGCCCGCATCGATGGCATGCACCATGGCGTTGTCGGCACCGTCGATTTGAATGAGAGCCCAAGCGAATGGACGATCGAACGGGTGCCCCTTGCGAGGCTCCTGCACCCATGACCAACTCTTCACCGTGCCCGACGGACGCAGCGGTACGAACTCACCCGTCGTCGGCTCACCGTCCTCGTCGTATTCGAGAGGCGGACAAAGCACGCGACCGTCGACCGTCTTGACGCCTTCGAGCACTTCGTACCGAAGGTTTTCCAAGAAGCGGCCGACCACCGGACCGGTGCTCCGAGTGTACGTGTATTCGAGCACGTACGGAGCCGAAAGAATCTCGCTCATGGGCAGGTTCCGCGTGGTAACGGGTGACTAACCCTGGGGAAAGAACTTCTGCATCTTCTGGGCGAGAGCGATGTTGCCCTTCACCTTGAGCTTGCGCGTGAGGAACGCCTTACGGCCATCGAGGTCGCCGTTGGCCATCTCGATGAATTTTTCAGCGTCCATCATGACGTTGAGGGTGGGCTTCTCGACGCCGCCGGACTCCACGCCCTTGTACTCCCCGTCCGCGATCGTGATGGTCCACTCGCCACCCCCGTCACCGGCCAAGGTGTACTGGATCGTGGCGTTCACGCCCTTGGCCTGGTCGGTCAGGAAACGATCCCCAAGCGTGTCGAAATATTCTGCTGTGTTGGCTACTTTGGCCATGTCCACCTCCCGGTTCCGGGTAGAAAAAGGGTCATCAAGAGTGAAACGTGTTCTATTTTGCCTGGGCCTGTCCGTCAAGCCGGCTTGTGCCTGAACGGCGAAAAACGCCTTAGGACACGCGATCCCGCGGAGGCGCGGCCGCGCGCTGCTACTCGGGCACCGCGGGCGGCACGATCGAGCCCACCACGTGGAGGCCAGCCACGCACTGCTCCCCGACGCGGCGAGCCCAGATGACCCGCGCGCGTTTGAAGATCACCCGGCCGGTGTGGGTCGTGATGCGCAAGTCGCACAGTGTGCCCGTCGAGAGCCAGCCAGCGAGCGAAACCTGAATGCCGTGCGCGCTGACGTCGAGAGCCACCGCCACTGCTTGGATAGGTGCGAGAATCTCTATCCGCGCGTCGGATTCCCAACGAGCTGCGTTGCGGCGCTCGTCCGCTTGCACCGCGGGGCGAACCTCCGAGTGCTTGCGCCTGGGAGGCGGTGAAACCGAATCTTGCTTTGGCAGCTTGGAGGTCATACCCGCACGTAGATCCCCATGATGCCGAGCGGCCGAGATGCTGTCGAATAACTCACGGATTCATGTGGGTCATGTCACACGACAGCACCCAAATCGGCGATTGGACGGGGTTTCAGTCCCCAAAAAAGGACTCAGCCGAGGCGCTCGATGATGGTGACGTTGGCCTGGCCACCACCCTCGCACATCGTCTGCAGACCGTAGCGGCCGCCGGTGCGCTCGAGCTCGTGGAGCAGGGTCGTCATGAGCTTGGCGCCTGTTGCACCGAGTGGATGGCCGAGCGCGATTGCGCCACCGTTGACGTTCACCTTGGCGAAGTCGACGTCGAGCTCCTTGGCCCAGGCGCACACCACCGGCGCGAACGCCTCGTTGATCTCCACGAGGTCGATATCGTCGAGGCTCATCCCCGACTTCTCCATCGCGTACCGCGTCGCGGGAATCGGCGCGGAGAGCATGCGGATCGGATCTTCGCCGCGGACGCTCATGTGATGGATGCGGGCGCGCGGGGTGAGGTTGTGCTCTTTGAGCGCCTTCTCGGAAACGATGAGCAGCGCGGCCGACCCATCCGAAATCTGACTGGCTACGGCAGCGGTCAACCGGCCACCCTCCATGAGAATCGGCAGCGCGGCCATCTTCTCGAGCGTCGTGTCCGGGCGCGGGCCTTCGTCGGCCTTCACATCGCCAAACGGAATGATCTCGCGATCGAAACGGCCTTCCTTCTGAGCGTGCAGCGCGCGGCGGTGGCTTTCGAGCGCGAACTTCTCGAGCTCCTCGCGGGAGAGGTCCCAATCCTTGGCGATCATCTCGGCGCCGTAGAACTGATTGACGGGCTTGTCGCCGTAACGCTCGGTCCAACCGACCGAGCCGGAGAACGGGTCGCTGAGGCCGAACTCTTTACCGGCAATCATCGAGGCACCGATTGGGATCATGCTCATGTTCTGAACACCACCGGCAACCACGACGTCCTGGGTGCCACTCATCACGCCCTGCGCGGCGAAGTGAACCGCCTGCTGCGAGGAACCACACTGGCGGTCGATCGTCACGCCCGGAACGTGCTCCGGGTACCCGGCAGCCAGCCAGCAAGTGCGAGCGATGTCGCCAGCCTGGGTGGCAACCGCATCCACGCAGCCGAATACGACATCTTCGACCACGCCGGGGTCGATGCCGGAGCGATCGATGAGCCCCTTGATGGCATGCGCACCGAGGTCGGCCGAGTGGACTTTGCTCAACCCGCCCTTTTTTCTACCGACGGGGGAACGAACTGCTTCAACGATATATGCTTCGGGCATCTGAACCTCGCTATTGCCTATCTCTAGAGGGGACCGTTGTCGCCGGCAAGGCGCCACCACAAAAACTCAAAGGATATGCCGCCCTACACGCTCGCGATGGTAGGCCGCATCCCCATGCACCGCAGCCAGCGCCCACGCGCGTTTCATCCACATATGCAGGTCGCACTCGATGGTGTAGCCGATCGCGCCGTGGACCTGCAGCGCTTCCTTGGCCACGAATTTCGCAGCCTGGCCTGCATAGATCTTGGCAAGAGAGACATTGATGTCGGCATCGGGAGCGGAGGTCGCCATGGACCAGCCAGCACGATAGACCGTCGGGCGCGCGAACTCTTGCTCGATGAGCGCGTTGGCGAGCCGGTGCTTGATCGCTTGCTGTGCGCCGATCGGCTTGCCGAACTGCTCTCGATCCTTCGCGTACTGGACCGCCATGTCGAGCATGCGACGGCTGAGCCCGATCAGCTGAGCCGCCGTTCCCAACGCAGCGCGCTCCCGGGCGAGCACGAATAGCGCGGTCGTATCGACGTCTTGTCGCATCTGATACTGCGCATCTGCCTCGAACGACACGCGACCGAGCTCTCGGGCCCGGTCGACCGAGCGCTCGACGCTGATCGAAGCCTCGCCGAGCGGGACGCAGTACGCCGCCCCACCCCGCTCGGCGATCAACACGTCGGCGGAAACTGCGTGCGCGACGATCGACTGATCCTCGAGCGACACGACGATGCGAGCCTTGCCCGCGACCGCCGGACCGAGCCAGCGCTCCTTTTGCGCATCGGTGCCGGCCACTTCGAGAAGCGGAATCCCGACAGCCACGGTGTCGACAATGGGACCAGGCAGAGCGGCGTAGCCGGCCTCTTCCAAAGGAAGCACCAGATCGAGCTCGCTCATCGCCATGCCGCCCGCCTCTTCGGATGCCGTCATGCCGATCACGCCGGTCTCCGCAAGTGTATCCCAGACCGCGCGAGCCCTTTCGGGACTCCCTTCCCAAGCGGCCCGAACGACCTCGGGGGCACACTCGCGCTGCAAGACTTCACGCACCGTGTCGCGCAACATCTTCTGATCGTCGGTGAAGGCAAAATGCATGGGACTATTTCCGCGGAAGACCGAGGACGCGCTCGGCGATGATGTTGCGTTGGATTTCGTTGGTTCCCGCGTAGATCGGACCCGCGAGCGCGAACTGAAAGCCCTTCATCCAGTGACCTCCGTCGATAGCGCTGTCGGAGCCCTCATCGAGCTCCAGCGCCTCGCCAACGAGCGCGAGGGCGGTTTCATGCGTGCGCACGTCCATCTCCGACCAGAACACTTTGTTCATACTGGAGTCCGGACCGATCGACTCGCCCTGCACCATGCGGGTGACCGTCTGGAAGGTGAACCAACGGTACACCTGGGCGTCCATCCACGCCTGGATGACTTCGTCGCGCAGGACCGGGTCGGAGCGATCCCGATAGCGATGGTACAGATCGATCAGGCGCGCCGCGGTGGCGACGAAACGCCCCGGACTCCGAAGGCTCAAGCCTCGCTCCGAGCCCGTGGTCGCCATCGCAACGCTCCACCCTTGGTTCACCTCGCCAATCACGTCGGTGTCCGCCACGAATACGTCTTCGAGAAAAATCTCAGCGAAACCTTCGTCGCCATCGAGACGATCGACGCCGCGCACCGTGATGCCCTCGGCATCGAGCGGGAACATGAAGTATGTCAGCCCGCGGTGACGTGTCTGTTCAGGGTCCGTGCGGAACAGGCCATACGCCATGTCGCAGAATGCAGCTCGAGTGGACCAAGTCTTTTGGCCGCTCAGCCGCCAGCCACCTTCGACGCGACGCGCTGTGCTCTTGAGCGACGCCAAATCACTGCCCGCGTTCGGCTCGGACCAAGCTTGCCCCCAGGCAACGTCACCACGTGCCATCGGACGAAGGATGCGCTCCTTCTGCTCGTCGGTTCCGAACTCGAACAGGGTCGGCGCGAGAAGGAAAATGCCGTTTTGGGTTACGCGACTCGGCGCGCCGAGCCGATAGTACTCCTCTTCGAAGATCAACCACTCGAAGAGCGTGGCCTCACGCCCGCCATACTGCTTGGGCCACGAGACCGCTGCCCAACCCGCATCGAAGAGCTTGTGCTCCCACTGCAGATGCAGCGCGAAGCCTTCCCTGGTGTCACCCGAAGGAAGCGACTCGCGAGGCACGTTGGCTTCGAGCCATGCTCGGCACTCCTGTCGAAAAGCATGCTCGGAATCGGTGAAGTCGAGGTCCATCGCGTTCGCTTACGCGCCCAATCGCTCGAGGGTCGCTTCCGCCTCGGCGATGATGCGCTGCAGAAGCTCCGCGACCGTTGGAATCTCGTCGATGACGCCGGTGATCTGACCCGTCGGCAGAATGCCCGCCTCGACCCTGCCGTCCACCATCGACGCCTTGGTCAGCATGGGCGCGTTGGCGGCCATCGCGAGCTGTGCCCAAGTCAGCTCTTGGTTCTGCTTCATCGCCATGCCTTCTTCGAGCAGCTCAGGCAATGAGGTTCCGGTGACCTTCATCAGCGACAAGGCGTTGAGCGCCGCGCGCGGGAACCGGGTCAGTGGGTTTGCCCTCTCGAGCTGGTCGATCAGGAATGTTCGGATGACGCGCTGCGGGTGTCCATCGACAGCCGTGGTCACGACGGTCCCGTTCGCCTTGGTCTCGAGGTAGACCTGTTTCACGTGGTCGGGCACCTGGCTTTCCTGGGTCAACAAGAAGCGCGTCCCCATCGCAATACCCTCGCCGCCGAGCGCCAACGCCGACACCAAGCCACGGCCGTCGCGAAAGCCTCCAGCGCCAACGACTGGAATGTCCACAGCCGCCGACACGTCCGGGATGAGAATCGAGGTGGGTATCTGCCCCGTGTGGCCGCCGCCCTCCTGCCCCTGCGCAATCACCGCGTCGACGCCCCAGGCCTGCACCTTCTCGGCATGGCGACGCGCACCGATGGTCGGCATCGTCAAAACACCGGCGTCCTTGAGCGTCTTGATGACTCGCTCGCCCGGCGCTTGCGCAAAGCTCGCGACCTTGATCTTCTCGCGGACGAGAAGCTCGACGCGCTTCATGACATCGGATTGATCGGCGCGCATGTTCACACCGAAAGGCTTGTCGGTTCGGTCCTTGAGCTTGGCGATGGTGTTTTCGAGCTCACGGAAGGTCATCGTGGCCGCCGCAAGAATGCCGAGGCCGCCGGCCTGGCTGGTCGCCGAAGTGAGACTCGCCCCAGAGACCCAGCCCATCCCGGTCTGAATGATCGGGTACTCGATGCCAAACATCTCGCAGATGCGGGTGTGCAGCGCGGACTTCATTTTCGCTGGCGGCTTGGGCGCCGGTGCTTGCACCGCTTGGACGCGCGCCGGCGCCCTACTCTTGCGCTTCTTCGCCGGTGCTTTGCTCGGGCGCTTCGCCTTGGGCTTGGCCTTGCTCGAACGCTTCGCCTTGGCCTTGGGTGCGACTGATTTGCGCTTCTTCGCGGGGGCCTTCGTGGTCCTCTTCTGCACCGTCATACTATGACTTCTTTCTGGGCGTAACCTCGTGGATCGAGCTCGCGCAACACTCCGATGATCTCTGGGGTCGGGATCGGGGTCGTGTCCACCTCGTCCGGAATCACGAGGTCGAAGCCCGTGTTGTCGATGACTTGCTGAAGCTCTACCCCGGGATGTAGCGAGGCCAGGCGCATGCGGTGGTCCGGCGTGTTGAAATCAAACACGCCAAGATTGGTGACCACTCGCCGGATCTCGTGAAAGCGGCTGCCCTCGGGCCCTAGTGAGGCGGCGCGGTCGTACCCTACGCCACTCACGAGATCGACCTTGGCAACCAAGGCTCGGGCGTTGTGGTTCGGGACCCAGTAACTGGTCACGTGGTTGATCGTGTTGCCCGGCGCTCCGCGCACGCCGAGAAGCTGCGCCTTGGGATTCTCCCATGGGCCGATGCAGGCAATGTTCTGGTTTCCGAACTGATCGATTTGCGACGCGCCCATCATGACGTGGCGGCGCCCCCACCAGAGGGTGTCGAATACGCCGCTGAAGGGCATCCAGCCTTCGATGTCGTCGTCGCTTGCCTTGGCTCCGAGCGGCAACGCGCGGCGGAGCAAGAGGTTGAACCCGTCGGTCATCAGCAGGTCGGGCTCGAACGTCGATTTCGCTAGGCGGGCGCCAAGACTCGGGGTGGTCCCCATGGCGCTGACCATGATCTCCCCGTCGTTCCGAAAGCACTCCGCGACGGCGAGCGCGCAGATGTCCGCGCGTGTGGCTTCGGTGCTCGTCATGATGCTACCACCTTCTGGTAGTCAGCCTCGCTCAGGTCGAGATACTTGGTGCGAAACGCCTTCCACGCCTCGTCATCTTTGGCGGTCGCAGCGTACTCGCGCTGAAACTTCTCGTCCCGCGCGTAGTCTGGCGGGCACTCGGTGAAGTGCGCCCCCCCAGGGGTTTCGACGACGCCGCTCACCATCATGCGGTTGATGAGCAGACTTTGAAGCGGACCGCCGCGGACCAGCTCGTCGGTCGACACGATTTTCTCGCAGCTCATGAAGGCCTTCTTGGCAGCCATGCAGAAGAGGTTGTCGAAGTACGGGTCACGACCAAGCGCCTGTCCGTTCCCCGACACGTCGGCCCGATTCATGTGAATGAATGCCACGTCCACGTTCAACGCAGGCACAGCGACGAGCTCCTCGCCGTCGTCGTAAGGCGACTTCACCGTCTTGAGGTGCGGATTGATCTTCAAGACGTCCGAACCGAGGCCCGCGCGCGTGGGCAAGAACGGAAGCCGCTGCGCCGCCGCCCGCAGCCCTAGAAGAAACATGCCTTCGTCGAGCTCGACCGCCTCGATCGTCCCGTTCTGGCGGGCCTTGCGGAAATGCGGCTCGAGCGGGATCGAATCGAGAGAGACGAAGCCGTAGACCGCTTTCTTCAGCTGCCCGGTCGCGCAAAAGATGCCGATATCGGGGCCCCCGTAGGAGACGACGGTCAGGTCCTTGACGCCTTTGCGGACCAAAGCCCGGACGAACGCCATCGGCTTGCGCCGGGAGCCCCAACCGCCGATGCCGATGGTCATTCCATCGGTCACCTCAGCGACGGCTTCATCCACCGTCATGCGTTTGTCAGTCACGAAGCACTTCCTCACTTCTCGTCGGCATCGGGGTCGCGCTTTTCGACGAACGCGTCCCGAGCCTCGTCGGCTACACCAGCCAAGTTCAGCTCGAAGGTGAAGCCCTGCTCGAACCGGTACGAACGATTCACGTCGACCGGATCGATGTTGTTCAGGCATTCCTTCGCCACGCGCACGACGCGCGGGATCTTCTTGGTAAAGGTGCGAGCGACTTCTCTCGCCTTGTCGGCGAGCTCATCTCGTTCGACGACCGCGTAGACGGAGCCCCAGTTGTGTAGCTCCTCGGCTGTCGCGGCCTCGCAGGTGAGGACCATCGCGCGCATCTTGAGCGCCGGGACCAAGCGCGCGAGGTGGGTGGCTGCGCCAAGTGCGCCCCGGTCGACCTCGGGCAACGCGAACTTGGTGCCCTTGGCGGCGATCAGGATGTCCGAGTTGCCGGCCAGACCAATTCCGCCGCCTACGCAATATCCATGGACCGCCGTGATGACGGGGACTTTGCACTCGTAGACCGCCTTGAAGGCCTCCCAGCAACCGCGGTTCGCGCCGAGGAGTGAGTCGAAGCCTTCAGTGTCCTGCATCTCCTTGATGTCGACGCCCGCGTTGAAGCCTCGACCCTCCGCGCGAAGGATGACGGCGCGGGTCTCGGGATCGTTGCCCGCAGCCGTGATCACCTCGGCCAGCTCGAACCAGCCTGCGACCGGGATGGCGTTGACCGGAGGATAGTCAACGACGACTTCGGCGATTCCATCAATGATTTCGTGCGAAATGCCCACTGCGCGTCCCTTCGAAGGTGGGCCGAAGTGAAACGCGTTTCAGTCCGCCGGTCAAGCCGACGAGCCAGGGTCCTACCGGGGCACCGAGTCGAGGAGGGTCTCAATAGCCGGGGTCATCGGCTCTCCCATCCGTCGCAGCTCGCTGCGCACCGCGGCTGCGGCGCTTGACACGTCCGACGTCGTGACGGTTCGGATGGGCGGCGTCCGAAAGCGGTACACGACCCGAAGCACCGCCCGAAAGATCGCTTCGGGCATCGCGATGACGACAGCGAAATTCTCGCGTTTGAGGGCGACTTGGCGATCCTCGCACCAGTCGGCGAACCTCTTGCGATGCCGAGCGGCGATGACGCCGGTGCCGCGCTCGTGCCGAATGAGCGCGACGAACGGGAGCCCCCGATCGAGGTGGTGCTCGGCAATGCTCAGCATCAGGCCGACCTCGTGGTCCTCGAGCTGCCGAGGCAGTCTCATGTCGTAGAGAATCGCCGGTGACTGTGTACCGTCGATCCGTATGCGCTCCGACTCGTAGGTCGGATTCGCGTCCCAATCCCAGTCCATAGATTAAGCCA
>CBDURI010000023.1:0-17651 GCA_965369435.1 uncultured bacterium | reverse complement strand
GCCGACACACAGGGCTTGATGCCCCCCGACCCGACCGCGATGAGCCCGAGCCCGATCGCCAAGCCGATGCGCGTTGCGTCGATCGCCAATGTCAGGTGACCGAGGCAGTACACAATCGACAGCGCCATGATCGTTCGGTACTTCCCGAAGAACGCGTCCGCCACGATCGCTCCGAAGATCGGGAAGAAGTACACCGCCGTGACGAACACATGGAACCACGCCTTGGCTTGCTCGTTCGTCATGGGGTCGAGCTCGCCGCTCGCACTCATCAGGAACTTGGTCATGAAGATGACCAAGATCGCGCGCATGCCGTAGTAGCTGTACCGCTCCGCCGCCTCGTTGCCGACGATGTAGGGGATTCCGGGTGGCATCCCGGTGACCGGGGCCGGTGCGCTGCGGTAACGAGCCCTGAAAGACATGGGTGTGATCCTAGCGGATTCTTTCTGTAACAGCGGCTTTTAGGCTCATCGGCTCAGGCGGTTTTTCTCCGCTTTTTTTTACCGGAATGGTACTAGGGGCAAGACTAACCGGGCGATTGGGGTGCTTCGGCGCACTGCTGGGATGCATATGGAGGACGGCGTGACACAGAGCGATGACCTGAGAATCTTCAACCGGGGCTGGGTCGCGACGCTGTTGGCCGTGGTGATGAGTGTGCTCGGCGCTGCCTCCGGAGTCTCCGCGCAGACCGGTTCTACCCAGATCGACTTGAACCAGTACAGGCCTGCTGAATTGGCCACCGACGGTTTCGCCCTGAGCACTGCGGACGGCCAGGGCCACAAGCGCTTCGGGATCATGATCGTCATGGACTACAACGACGACGCGTTGGTGTTCGAACAGGCGGGCGCCGGCACGACCTCCTCCGTCGTGCATCGGCAGCTGACCGGTCACATCATGTGGAACCTGGGTGTCTTTGATCGCTTGGTCATCTTCGGCGACATCGCCTACCACTTCATCATCGATGCGGGGCAGGGAGCCGCCGATGGGCTTCCGGGCGCTCCGAACAGCCCGTTCAACTACTTGCTTCCGGGGGGTGGCGAGTTTGGCGACGTGTACCTGGGCGCGCGTGGCGTCCTGTACGGCAACCGGGACGATGTCTTCGAGCTCGCCTTGCAGGCAACCATGACGATCAACACCTCGTCGCTTGCCAACGACCAGCAGAAGTACGCCGGACAGATCAGCAAGTCTCCATACCTCGGCGGTTGGTTCGAGCTCTTGTTGACCTTCAACGCGGGTGACGTCGTTCGCATTCCGATTCAGGCCGGCTACAAGCTCGGCACGCAAGGGCAGTCTGTCACGCAGAATCTCTTCGTCGGCAACGAGTTCACCTTTGGCGGCGGCCTCCTGTTCATGATCAGCCAGGACAGGTTCATGATCTCGGCTGAAGCCTTCGGCCGGACCGCGGCCAACAGCACCGTGGCGTTCTGGACGCGAGAGGAAACGCCAGTCGAGGTGCTCGGTGGCTTCAAGTACCTTCATCCGAACGGTTTCGTGATCGGCGTATCGGGTAGTGCGGGGGTGACTCCGGGGTACGGTGCGCCCGATTGGCGCGGTATCGGCTTGATTGGCTACACGATGCCTCCCCCTGTAGTCATCGGTGATTCCGACGGCGACGGGATGTTGGACGACGTCGACGAATGCCCGAACGACGCAGAGGACTTCGACGGTTTCCAGGACGAGGATGGCTGTCCCGACCTGGACAACGACGGCGACGGTGTGCTCGATGTCAATGACGGCTGCCCGAATGACCCCGAAGACATCGACGGCTTCGAGGACGAAGACGGTTGCCCGGACCCGGACAACGATGGTGACGGCATTCTCGATGTCGACGACCAGTGTCCGAACGAGCCCGGCACCATAGAGAACAACGGCTGTCCGGACCCCGATCGCGACGGCGACGGTGTTCCCGACCGTGTCGACAACTGCCCGGATGAGCCAGGCACCGTGGAGAACCACGGCTGTCAGGACGCGCAGCTCGTCGTGCTTGGCGCAGGCCGGCTCGACATTCTCGAGAAGGTCTACTTCAAGCTCGGCAGCCACAAGCTCCAAAAGCGTTCGTTTGCCCTCCTGGACAACGTCGCCAAGGTCATGAACGCGCATCCCGAGATCGAGCTGATCCGGGTCGAGGGCCACAGTGACAAGACCGGTAGTCTCAAGTTCAACATGAGGCTGTCGAAGCAGCGTGCGAACACGGTCGTTCGCTACCTCGTCGGTAGAGGCAAGGTGACCAAGGAGCGGTTGGTCTCGGAGGGCTTCGGTCCCACTCGACCGCTCGTGCCCGACGCCAAGACGAAAGAAGAGCGCGCGCAGAACCGGCGCGTCGAGTTCCACATCGTCGACACGGGTCCCGAGGACGCCGCCGCAGAGACTCAAACAGAGACTCAAGAAGACGCGCCTTAGCTGGCGATGCGGACCGGCCAGTGCTGGTTCTCGACCCCAAGGGTCAGGTTGCCGAGGAACTGGCAGGCCTGGCGAACCGTGATTCGGTCGCGAGGGTTGCGCCGCAAGCAGTGGGCGATCAGCGCGCCGAGGTCTTGGGTCTCCGGCCGGCCGAGCAGCGCCCGCACGGCCTCCGGGTCCCCGTCGTGCGTCGTGTGTTGCGTGATCATCGCGGCTTCACCGTGGCCATCGAACAGCGTCTTCCCGGTGTAGGCCTCGAAGATCAGGCACCCGAATGCATAGACGTCCGCGGGAATGGCGTTCGAGGTTTCCCCGGCGCCCCAGATTTCGGGCGCACCATAGTTCGCCGTACCGCACCCGGGCCGCAGGTGTCGCCCGGCCAGGCCGAAGTCGACGAGCACGGGCTTCGGTGGCTGACCCACCCCCGTGATGGCCTTCGCGTTACACACGATGATGTTGGAGGGCTTGACGTCCAGGTGCGCAACGCCGACCTGGTGCATCGCGTCGAGACCGGCGCCCACGCCGAGGAGCAGTTCCCTCGCGCGTCCGAGCGAGAGGTCGCCCATCTCGAGCATTCGCTCTAGGCTCGGTCCCTCCACCAACTCCATGACCAAGATCGGCTTGGGGCCTGCCCCTGCGTCGAAGGTGACGAAGCGTGCGATGTTGGGGTGTTCTGGAAGTGCGAGCAATGCGCCCGCTTCCTCCCGAAACAGACGAAGGAACTCGTCTTCGGAGAGCGTGCGGGCCGCGGCGGCGGAGTAGTCGGGGACCTTCAAGGCGAAGAGCGGGGCGGATGGGTCCTGCCGCTCTTCCACGCGGCGCGCCACGAACACGGAACCGACCGCACCAGTCCCGACGGTTCGGACGAGATAGAACCCACCGACGATTCGGCTGGGGGGTGCCCACGCGGGCAGCGGCGCATCGACCTCGATCTCCATGGGCGCGATGCTCGGCGCCCGTCGCGGGCCATCAAGCGGAAGCGAACACAGATGCTTGAGCAGTGTTCGGGTGAGCTCGCCGAATGCACCGGGTAGATCTCGGTCGACCGCGCTGACCGCGTTTGCGAACGCCTGGTCGATCTCGGAGACGGACGTGCGGAGGGCACGCTCCACCTCGAGCCCCATGGCCCAAATCGCCGCCGCTGATGTGGGAGACTCGTCGCCGGGCGAGGAGCCGAGTCGCCGACGCGACCCACTGACGAGCTGGGCCAGGCTGGCGACGCCCCGTTCGAGCATGGCCAGTGGCGTGCCCCGGGAACGCTCGGCGATCTCGCCCAGTGAGTTGGAGGCGCCTACGGAGCGGAGCCCGCGCGCGAGTAGCGAGAGCGCTTGGCGCAACGCCTCGATTCGGGCGGACCGGGCCACGGGCAACTCGTTGCCGATCGCTTTTAGAGCATCCGCGGCAGCCACCAATCCATGCCCGTCCCGCTGCGCTGTGCGCGTCGCCTGCAGCAGCTTGCCGTACGCCCGCAGTGCGCATTCGATTTCGGGAACCATGGAGGCCTCGGCCATCGTTTTGAGGTCGTCGAGGTGGGATACGTTTGCTGCGGCAGCGATGACGATATCAGAGACGTCGGCAATCTCCTCTCGCACCAGGGCATCGCAGGTGCGGGCGGTCGCGGCGCACAGCGTGCGACGAAGCGAGCTCTTGGGGTCGAGCCGGACTCGATTGAGCAGGACTCGCTGAGTCAGAAGCCGCCGTTGACGAACGACGTCCTTACGCGGGTCGACGTGCGGCCCGTCTGCATCGACGAGGTGGAGCATCGTTCGAAGCTGGCGCAGCCGTGTCGTGAACTGTGGAACCTGGCTCCCTCTCTCCAAGGGATCGCCTTCTCGGATCACGAGCCAGTTGGTGATTCGTTGAAAAAGGTCGCCGAGTCGTTCGTCGCGAGCGCCCTGTCCCTCGTCGTCCTCGCCGACGAGTAGCAGGTCGTTCAGGGACGAGGTTTCGAAGAGCGCGGAGTCGAGCTCTCGAAGTGCGAGGAACGCCGGGACGTTGGTGTCAGGGTCGCCGTGCGCGGGACGCTCGAGGAGATCGGCTTTGCGCGCGGCGGCTTCGAGGATTGGCTCGGCCTCGTGAGCTGCTTCGTACGCGCCCTTGGTTGCGAATATTTCGAGCGCGTCCGAGATCATGTCGCGAAGTGCCGGTTCGCCTCCGGGGCGACCCCCGTTGAGCTCTTCGGCCAGGGCCTTCATGAGCGCGGCACGTCCGACGTCTTCGCTGCCTCCCTGCGCGATCGCCTTTCGCAGTTGAGCCTCGGCCTTCTTCGCGGCGTCCTCGGCGAAGCCCGGTCGGATTCGTTCGCGCCTGAGCTCGACCAGTGCTTCGGCCGTGTCCAGTCCGCCGACTCGCATCAATTGCTCGAGCAGAGACTCGACGGCAGCCGGGTGGCTTTCCGCCGCGCGCGGGAGGCCCGCGATCATCGCTGCGGCGATGCCGTGGTCCTGCTGAAAGACGACCGAGTCGAGGAGCTCTCGGCAGGCTCGAAGGCCCTCTTCGGGGTCGACCGCGATGCTTGCTGCAAGGGACGCCGCAGCGCGCCGCCACTCGGTGACCGTGAACTCAGGATCGAGGTGCCGTTGCATCTCCTCACGAAAGACCGGCATGGAGGAGGCGAGAAGACCCCTTGCCGCGGCGACGTGCCGCCACACCAAGGTCTCACGGTCGGCGAGCAGGCGGTCCCACGCTTCACGAACCGCTTCGGCGCAGAACACCCGAACGCCGGTGTCGTCGCCCTCCGCAGCGCGCCGCGCCGCTTCACGGGCCGCGCGCTCCAGCAAGCGTGCTGCGAGGCGGCGGGACGGAAGCGAGCCCGTGGCCGGAGCAAGCAACCAGTCGCGGCTCGAGTCCTGGCGGGAGATGAGCGCCAGGGCCAGGGCATCGACATTGTTGACGGTGCCAAGAGGGAGACTCAGCGCGAGCGCGACGCGCGCACGTATCGATCGACCGCCGAGTGTGCGCTGCGATCCGAGGGCTAGCTGCGTGGCCACGGCCACGAACGTCGCCGCGTCGCCCTCGCGAAGTCGCTGAACGACAATCCGTCCGAGTTGGCGTTTGACCGGGCTCGAAGGGAGTGCGGCCGCGAGCTCGTACAGGGCTGCAGCGGCCGCCGGTCCGGACAGCCAGTCGAGCTTCTCGACGAGGCGACCCTCGATGGCCACTTCCAAGCTCTTCAGAAGCGCTTCGGGGTCGAGCCCTTCGAGTGGGACAGGCCGGCGCTCGTCCACCACCGTACGCGCGAGGGTCGCGATCCCCTGACGCCACGCCGCCTCCCGCTCCCGGGACGAGGTCAGCCTGTGCAAGACCGTCAGGCCTTCGAGCCTCTCCCGAGTGGCAGTACGCATCCTCTCTGATTCTAGCCTGCCGGTCGCCTCTCCGAAAGCGCGGTTGACAAGGATACGCCGAACCTCTAGCTCCAAATGGCGTGGTCCAACTTTCCTTCGAGTTTGCGGGCGAATCGCCGGCGATCGCTGGGCGCGGCGTCGCCGGACCTCCTGAGGATGAGCTGGACAAGGCGTATGCGCGCGCATCCGACTGGAGTCGAACCCTGGCAGAGCGGTTAGGGCAGCCGATCCGCCTCGTCGTGACCGACAATCGGAGCACGATGTTGGCCGCCCGCCCGAAGGCCGGACGGCTCGAGGTGCGCCTGCACCACATGTTCCTGACCGCTGACGAGAACATCCTCGACGCCGTGGGGGACTATCTGAGCGATAGCGACCGGACCGCAGCCGGCATGATCGACCGCTTCGTCGAAGAGAATCGCTCGCGTTTCGTGGCTCCTGGGCCCTCGCAAGCGGCCTTGCGGTCCAAAGGGCGTCATCATGACTTGCGCGCCATCGCCGACGACTTGGGGGGGCGGCATTTCGGCGGCGAGGTCGAGGTGCGCATCACCTGGGGCAAGCGTGTTCAGCCGAAGCGCCGCCAGCGCTCCCTGCAGCTCGGGACTTACCTGCCCGAGGAACGCCTGATCCGGATTCATCCTGCGCTCGACCAGCCTTGGGTGCCGAAGTTTTTCGTCGAGGCGGTGGTGTTTCACGAGATGCTGCATCACGACATGCCGGCCGTCGTGCAAAACGGCCGCCGCCACTACCACACTCGGGCGTTCCGAACGCGAGAACGGAGCTTCGAGTGCCACACCGCCGCACAACAATGGCAAAAAGAGAACCTATGGCGTCTCTTGCGAGGCCAGTGACTCTTCCTTTCTAAAACGATGGTACGTCGTCGCAAAATACGGTCTTCGATTTCGGTCCCCATCACCCTGGGCGCGATCACGGTTCTACTGAGCATCGCGCTTCTCGCGGGCTGGTCGTTGCTGCTCGGACAGAAGATCACCCGATCCGAGGACATCACCGGCGACGTTTGGCTCCTGGTACTGGGCGCTTTGTCGTTTGTCTTGATCATCGTCGTGTTGGTGTTGTTCGTGATTTCACTGGCTCGTGGGATTATCGAAGTGCGCAGGCAAGACACCTTCATCGACTCGGTTACCCACGAGCTCAAGAGTCCGCTCGCGTCGCTGCAGTTGTGCTTGGAGACGCTCGGCCGCGAAGGGCTCGAAGACGACGCGCGTGAGAAGTTGCGCCGCATGATGTTCGAGGACGTGGACCGCCTGCGCGCTTTCATCGACGATGTCCTCGAAGCGAATCGCCTCTCGTACGCGCGACCGGGCATGCTGAACCTCAGCGACGTTCCACTGTCGAAGCTCGCCGAGCGGTGTGCAGCAGCCGTTCGCGCGCGGCACAAGCTCGAGCCTCAGGAGGTGTTGATCGACATCGATCCGGACCTCATCGTCACGACCGACCGCGCGGCGCTCGAGATCGTCGTCAACAACCTCATCGACAACGCAGCCAAGTATTCGGAGCGTCCTGCTCGCGTCGAGGTGGTCGCGCGAAGAGAATCGGACCAGAAGGTGTGCTTCGAGGTGAGCGACAACGGCATCGGCATCGACCGGAAGAACTTGAGGCGGGTGTTTCACCGGTTCTATCGCGTGGAAGACGAAGAGGTTCGCCGGCGCCGCGGCACGGGCCTCGGCCTTTTCGTCGTCGGGGCGCTCGTGAAGCAACTCGGCGGCGATGTGGAAGCATTTTCCGAGGGGCGGGGGCAGGGCACCACCGTGCGGGTCGAGCTTCCCATGGCCCCGGTGATGAGCGGATGATGACCGACAACGATACGCAGAGGCTCCTGATCGTGGAGGACGAGGAGCATCTTGCGGCCGGCCTCAAGCTGAACCTCGAGCTCGAAGGGTATCGCGTCGACGTGGCCGCCAATGCGAAGGAAGCAGGCCAGCGCTTGCTCGACCCGACCGGTTACGACGCCATCGTGTTGGACGTCATGCTGCCCGACGTCAACGGCTTCGACCTCTGCAAGAAATTCCGGGAGTCCGGCAACTTCGTGCCCGTCATCATGCTCACCGCGCGCTCATCGCCCGAAGACCGGGTCCTCGGCCTAGAGGCCGGCGCAGACGACTACATGGTCAAGCCGTTCGAGCTTGGCGAGCTGCTCGCCAGAGTGCGGTCGGTGCTCCGGCGTCAGCGCTGGGAGCAAAGCGCCGGCACCAGCGTGAAAGCCACCACGCTCTCGTTCGGCGATGCCGTCATCAATTTCGACACCCACGAGGTCACCGTGTCGGGCGAAGAAGTGCAACTCACCCAGCTCGAGCTCGACCTCCTGCGCTACTTCGCCGAGAACGCCGGCCGCGTCCTGAGCCGCACCGAGCTCCTCGAACAGGTCTGGAAGCTCCGTAACTACGGCAACACCCGCACCGTCGACAACTTCATCTCCCGCCTCCGCCGCCGCTTCGAAAAAGACCCAAGCGCCCCAACGCATATCCTCTCCATCCGAGGTGCCGGCTACAAGTTCATCGCCTAGGCGAATGCGTGGGGCGGGGTTGGGTCGCGCCCCCATGTTTTACACAACTATGACACAAGGGGGCTGAACCGTGACGGTCGTTTGGAGGTGCGTGCGATAGCCTGCGACGCATGCAAACGACGCTTCTCGGGGCCGAGCCGCAACCGCGCCCCCCCACGGCCGCGGAACGGTGGCGCAGCGCCTCGGTGTTCGTGCTCTCTCATGTCGCCGTGCTCGGTGCGTTCTGGTCCGGTGTGACATGGCAGGCCGTCGTGCTGTGCTTCTCGCTGCTATGGGTTCGGCAGTGGGCCGTCACCGCGGGCTATCATCGCTACTTCTCGCATCGCACCTACAAGACCAGCCGCGCCTTTCAATTCCTCCTCGCCCTGCTCGCGCAGAGCAGCTCGCAAAAGGGCGTGCTCTGGTGGGCGGCGCACCACCGCGTGCACCATAAGCTCTCCGATCAACCCGGAGACGTTCACTCACCCGTCCTGAACAGCTTTGCCTACGCGCACGTCGGCTGGATCTTCGCTGACACCGAGGACACGCGGTGGGACAAAATTCGCGATTTCGCCAAGTATCCCGAGCTTCGTTGGCTCAACAAATACTGGGCCGTCCCTCCGGCCGCGCTCGCCGCAGCCTGTTTCCTAATTGCCGGTTGGCCCGGCTTGTTCATCGGCTTCTTCCTGAGCACCGTGCTGCTTTGGCACAACACCTTCCTGATCAACTCGCTCACCCACGTGTGGGGCGCAAAGCGCTTCGACACAGGCGACGAGAGCCGCAACAACATGGTGACGGCCCTGCTGACCCTTGGGGAGGGCTGGCACAACAACCACCACCACTACCAGTCCTCGTGCCGACAGGGCTTCTACTGGTGGGAAATCGACGTGACCTATTACGTGCTCAAGATGCTGAGCTGGGTCGGCCTCGTGTGGGACATCCGGGGCGTTCCCGAGCATGTCCTCGAAGAGGGACGTCGTCGCGACAGTGGCGAGATCGAGGACTTCGACGATCGGGACGGCGGTACCGGTGAGAAACTAGGGCTGGCTGCCTAGGGCGAAGCCCCAATCCTTTAGAGCCACCAGCGTAGGATGTGCGCCCACCAGGGGGCGGGTCTCTCGGCAGGCTGCCATTTACGTTCGTTGCTGTGCATACGGGCGTTGCTGTGCATACGGGCCTCTGTTCGGGCATGACGTGCCCGGTCGGCCGATTATACAGAGATCAGCCTCATTTCCGAATTGTTTCGTGATCCCCGTAACCGCCGAAAATCACGGGCAAATTCCCCTATTTCAGGGTGAGCCCACGTAGAGCATGCGGCCTTCACCCTCGAGGTGCCGCTTGAAATAGAACGGAATCCGCAAGAGATCCCGGCGGATCGCGGGGCGGATGATCGACACGAAGACGCCATCGCCGATGTCGACGAGCGCACCGAACGACACGAGCGTCCGATTCCCCTTGAACGGCCGGACCCGCATGAAGCCCCAACCTGCGCGGATGTCGTGAGGCTGCGAGTGGTCGACGCGAAATACCACCGAGTTGCGATCGGGATCGAGCGTGGTCTGGAAGACGTACCGAACATCGATCGGCCCCCATTGCTGGCGTATCGCCAAGTCGGCGTCGTTCCCGGCCTGATGGTGGACGTCGCTTTCGGTGACGAGCGGGATGAAGTTCTTGTACCCCGACAAGTCGGCGAGGGCCTGCCACGCGAGACCGATCGGTACGTCCATGATCTGCCAACTCTGCCCGCCGATCAACTTGAGCGTGCCGCGCTGCTCGCTCTTCAGCCTCATGACGAGCTCGCCGGCCATGAGCAGCTTCTTGTCCTCGTCGGTGAGCTCGTCGCTGCTCGAGAGGGACCGGGACGGCGCGGCGAACGTGACCGTAACGGCACAGAGCAAGGCCAGGGCGGTAGTCAAAATTGACCACCGGCTGCGTTCTTGTCTATGTCTGACGTTGTTCATGCGTGCGGTCCTCATCGTGCTGATACTTGCTGGCGGTTTCGCGGCCGCGACTGCGAGCGCTATTCCCAATGACGACGCCGGGCCGATCCTCATTCAGAACATTTCGCAGAATCTTACAACGGGCGCGGCAGTTGAGGTACCCGGCGGTGGCGGAGACTCCAGTCTTCCTGCGTGGACGTCGATTTTGCCGCCACTTCTTGCGATTGCCCTGGCCCTACTGTTCCGTCACGTTTTGGTCGCGCTCGCCTTGGGGGTGTGGCTCGGCGCATTCCTGATCTCCGGGCTATCGCCGTGGGGGTCGTTCGCCCGGTTGCTCGACACGTACGTCGTCAACGCAATCGCCGATCGGGGGCATGCCTCGATTCTGGTGTTCAGTCTGTTGCTGGGCGGGATGCTCGGGCTGATGACGCAAAGTGGCGGTGCGAAGGGACTGGCTTCCTTGGTGAGCACCGATGCAACGAGTCGCCGGCGCGGGCAGTTGACCACATGGTTCCTTGGGTTGCTCGTCTTCTTCGACGACTACGCCAACTCGCTCCTGGTGGGCTCCTCGATGCGCCCGGTGACGGATCGACTTCGCATCAGCCGGGAGAAGCTGGCGTTTCTCGTCGACGCCACGGCGGCTCCGGTCGCGAGCTTGGCCTTGATCTCGTCTTGGATCGCGGTGGAGGTTGGCTACATCGGAGACCAGTTCACGCACCTGGGTATCGAACGAGACGCGTACGTGACGTTCATCGAGACGATTCCTTTTCGGTTCTATCCGATTCTCATGTTGCTCTTCGTTGCCTGGATCGCCCTTCGCGGCCGTGACTTCGGACCGATGTTGCGCGCGGAGCGGCGTGCGCTCGATGAAGGACTCCTTTGCCGACCCGGGTCGCAGCCCGCATCGGACTTTCACGAAGAGTCGGTTCCTGACGACATGCCCGGCCGGCCTTTGAACGCGTTGATCCCGGTGGTCGTCGTGGTTGTCGCTGCGGCGGTGGGGATCTACGTCGACGGACGGGGTAAGGTGCTATCGGCCGGAATGGAACTTTCCCTTCGGGCGATCGTGGGCGCGGCGAGCTCGAGCGCGGCGATCCTATGGGCGACGGGGGCAGGCTGCCTCGTGGCTCTAGCGCTCTCGGTGGGGAGCGGGGCGCTGTCGTTCGGCAAGTCGATCGAAGCATGGATGTCGGGGATGCGGTCGATGCTGTTCGCGGCTGTCATTCTCGTCTTGGCGTGGTCCCTCGGCGCGGTGTGCCGCGACCTCGACACCGCCTCATTTCTGATTGGGGCGGTGGGCGACTGGATCGCTCCGGCTTGGATTCCAGCCACGGTTTTCATCATGGCTGCGTTGGTCAGCTTCGCGACCGGCACTTCGTGGGGCACCATGGCGATCCTCTTCCCGCTGGCGATTCCACTGGCACACCAGATCGCTCCGGGAAACGAGACGATCTTGCTGGGTACCGTGTCCTCGATTCTTGCGGGCTCTGTTTGGGGCGACCATTGCTCGCCCATTTCCGATACGACCGTCCTCAGCTCCATGGCGACGAGCTGCGATCACATGGACCACGTGCGCACTCAACTGCCGTACGCGCTGTTCATCGGCGGCGTCAGCTTGCTTTGCGCGGAGCTTCCGGTGGCCGCAGGTTGGTATGGTCCGTGGGCTGGGTTGCTCGTTGGGGCGGTCGTGATGATCGCCGTCTTCGAGTTAGTCAGCCGACCCGTGCGCCGTTAGCTCTTCGGCACTGATCTCGCCCGACACGAGCTGGTCTCGGAGCAGCCGCTTGAGGGTCTTGCCACTTGCCCCCTGCGGGAGCGAGTCGACGAACGCGAAGCGGCGAGGCACTTTGTAGGGCGCCAGTTGCTCGCGCGCCCACGCGTCGAGCTCGAGCGCGGTGACATCGGCTTTTCGCACGACGACGGCGACGATCTCTTCCCCGTAGTAGTCATCGGGTTGCCCAACTACGGCTACCTCGCGAACTGCGCCATGATGCGCAAGAACGTCCTCGACTTCGGATGGATAGACACTGGCGCCGCCGCGCAGAATCAAATCCTTGCTGCGGTCGGCGATGGTTAGGCGCCCTTCGTCGTCGACGAAGCCGATGTCGCCGGTGTGCAACCAGCCGCCACGCATCACGTGGGCCGTCGCCAGCCGCTCATCGAGGTAGCCCGCCATGACGTTCTGCCCGCGAATCAAGACTTCGCCGTGTGCGCCTATCGGCAGCTCTTCACCGAAGTCGTCCGCGATCCTCAGCTCGACGCCAGCCACCGGCTTACCGCAGGACCCCGGCACCGCGTCGTCCGGCGGGGCGTTGATCGCGGTGAAGGTGGCTTCGGTGAGCCCGTATCCCTGGCGCACGGGTGCGCCGAGGCGCTGCTCCGCTCGTAGCCGGACGTCCTCGGCGAGCGGCGCTCCGGCGCTCATGCACCACCGAAGGGACGGCGGAGTCTGTTGGGTGGCTTCGTCCGCCCATGCGACGAACATCGTTGGCACGCCCGGGAGCCAGGTGATCTGGTGCGCCGCGCAGAGCTCGAGCGTGCGCGACGGCGAGAACCTGGGGACGAAGACCGTGCTCGCACCGGCGAAGAAGGGTGCGAGCAACGTCATCCGAATGCCGTAGGAGTGGCTGAGGGGAAGGGTGCCGAGGATCCGGTCCTCTTCGGTGAGCTGCAGGGTTTGCTCCACGAGCGCCTGGGTATGCGCCCCAAGTGACCCGTGCGTGATGCAGACACCTTTCGCGGCGCCCGTCGTTCCCGACGTGTAGAGCAGCATGGCCAGCGCGTCGGACGCCACGACGCATGGGGAGGCCTCGTGTGTGGCATTGGCGATCGCATCCTCGACGAGCAGGATTCGAGAAGACGTGCCTGCGCGTGTCTTGCTCTCGTGGGCGACGGCCGAGCGGTCGCGATCGGTGAGAAGCGCCTTGCAGCCGGCGTGTTGCAGACGGAACGCGATTTCGTGTGCCGTCGACATGACGGGGATCGGAAGGGTGGTGCAGCCGGCGTACACGGCGCCGAACCACGCGGCGACGAACTCCGGCCCGTTGGCGGTGCAGATCGCAACCTTGTCGCCGGGCCCGAGGCCGCGTTCGAGCAGATGCGCGGCCACGCGGGACGCCTGGTGGTCGAGCTCGCCGTAGCTGAGCGCGAGCGCATCCCGCCCGGAGTCGATCATCGCAGTGCGCGCCGGGTCTCGTTGCGCCCAGCGATGCAGGAAACTCCCCACGTTGGCGTTCATCGCCGGGAACCTAGCACGAGAGACACAGCTGGACGGCGGGCCCCGGCGCGTTAGGCTCCCCGCATGCCTACAGCAAAAGCGATTCGCATTCGCGAGCCCGGAGGGCCCGAGGTCCTCGAGGTCGGCGAGATCGAACTGGCCTCGCCCGGGCCGTCGGAGGTGTTGGTCGAGGTCGCTGCCGCCGGTTTGAACCGAGCGGATTGCCTACAGCGTCGTGGCTTCTATCCCGCGCCGCCCGGCGTGCCTGCGGACGTGCCAGGGCTCGAGTTCGCCGGGGAGGTCGAGTCGGTCGGCGACTCGGTGAGCGCTTGGAAGCCCGGCGATCGAGTGATGGGAATCGTGGGCGGTGGCTCCATGGCGACTCGCCTGGTGACCGAGGGGGCCGAGCTGATGGCGGCTCCCGATGAGCTCTCGCTCGAAGAGGCCGCGGCGATTCCGGAGGTGTTCCTGACCGCGTACGACGCGATCATCGTGCAGGGCGGCCTCGAGGCGGGGCGGTCCGTGCTGTTCCACGCCGTCGCGAGCGGAGTGGGTACGGCCGGCATTCAGTTGGCGTCGGTGATCGGTGCGACTTCGATCGGCACATCGCGCACCGCCGACAAGCTTCCGCGATGCGTCGACATCGGCTTGAACCACGCCGTGCTAGTCGAGGATGGCGACTTCTCCGAGGGCGTCCTCGCGGCAGCCCCGAACGGCGTCGACGTCATCCTCGACACCATCGGCGCGGCGTACCTCGCGCAAAACGTCAAAGTCATTGGCAAGAAGGGCCGCATCATCGTGATCGGGTTGATGGGAGGCGTGAAGGGCGAACTAGCCCTAGGCACACTACTGGCGAAACGAGCCTCCATCCACGGCTCGGTCTTGCGCAGCCGTTCCCCAGAAGAGAAAGCCGAGCTGACCAAGTCATTCACCGACCAGATGCTAGGCCGCTTCGCGACTGAGGACCTGAAGCCCGTCATCGACGACATCCTGCCAATGACGGAGATTCAGGCGGCCCATCGACGAATGGAAGCCAATGAAACCTTCGGCAAACTGGTCCTACGCTGGTAGGCCCTCGTCTTTAGAGCTTGAGGGCGCGTTTTACGTAGTTGGGTAGGGCGAAGACTGCTTGGTGCAGCTCTTCGTTGTAGGCTTTGGAACCTTCTACGATGGCTGCCTGGCGTTCCGGAATCGGCCGCAGGGGTTCGCCGGTGTTGGAGCACCAGGTCCAGCTCCAGGTTCCGGTGCCGTAGAGCGGGACGGGGCCCAGGTAAGGGTGAACCTCGCAGAACAGTGCACGGAGCTTGCGTTGGATGTCGACGAACATGTCCATCATGAGGAGCGGTGATTCACTTTGCAGTGCCATGACGCCGTCGGGGCTGAGCATGCGTTTGCAATCTGCGTAGAAGCTTTCGTCGAAAAGCATTGCGCCTGGACCGACTGGGTCGGTTCCGTCGAGCAGGATGACGTCGTACGAAGCGTCGGTGCTTTTGTTCACGTAGTCGACCGCGTCGATGAAACGAACTTCGAGGCGTGGGTCATCCCAGGCGGTTCCAATGCCGGGCAGGTGCTCCTTCGATACGTCGACGACCATCTCGTCGATCTCGACCATCACGCATTCCTTCACGTCCGGATGCCGAAGCACCTCGCGGACGGTACCGCCGTCGCCGCCACCAATGACCAACACCCGCTCGATGCTTGGCGCGGTCGTCAAGGCGGGGTGCGTGAGCATCTCGTGATAGAGAAACTCGTCGTACTCGCTCGTCATGAAGACGTTGTCGATGATCAGGACCCGCCCGAAACCGACCGTGTCGATCACTTCGATTTTTTGGTATGGGCTCTGCGCCGAGAACAGCGTCTCCTTCGAGAGGAGCCCGAGCCGCGTGTGGTCCTGAAAGGTCTCGTCGTACCAAAGTCCCATCGGTACCCCGCTAGAGGCTCAGCTGAAGTTGTTCGTCCTGTCCGTCTTGCCCGGCATCGAGCTCGAGGGGCTGTTGCTGTTGAGCCAACAATAGCTCGGTGCCTCGGTGTCCAAGGGCCGCCTCGGCCGAGCTCCGCGCAAGCTGTGCAGAGTTGTTGGTCTCGGAAAGGTGCATCAGGACGACGCGCCGCGGGGTATGCGCAAGCCTAGCCAACAAGTCGCCGGCCTCGCCGTTCGACAGGTGACCAAGGGACCCAGCCACGCGTTGCTTCAGCGCTTCGGGGTAGGGCCCCATCGCGAGCATGTCTGGATCGTGGTTGCTCTCGAGCAAGAGCGTGTCGCAGCCATCGAGGAAACGTTCGAGCCCCTTGGGAACATGCCCGAGGTCCGTCACGAGCCCCACTTTGGTCGCCCTCGTTTCAAACATGAGCGCGACCTGTGGCGCGTCGTGCGGCAGCGAGCGTGAGTGGATCGTGATGTCGCCGAGCACAAAAGGGCGGCCCACGGTGAAGGGCTCCGCTTGCGCCGTCGGCCGCAAGCGGATCGACGGCATCGTTGCCTCGCTGGCGCGGATCGGACAGCCAAAGCGTGTTGCGTAAGTAGACGCGTGCGCCGCGTGGTCGGTGTGGCTGTGCGTCACGATCACCGCTTCGATGTCGTTCGGGGCCTCTCGACCAAGTGCGGTGAAGCGCTGAACGAGCTTGCGGTGCGACAGCCCGGCATCGACCAACACGCTCGTCGTCCTGGACTCCAAAAGAAGCGCGTTCCCATCGCTCCCGCTCCCCAGAATCGTCACCCGCACGAGAAACCTAGAGCACAGGCGCGATCGCTTGGCAAGACTCTTCGCTTGCAACCGTGGGTTTTAGGCGCGAGAGTTCGGCCGTGGACGACACGGAAACGGAATACGACAGTGTTCTCCTGGTGTCCTTTGGGGCGCCAGAACAACGTGCGGACGTCATGCCGTTCCTCGAGAACGTGGTCCGAGGCAAGAGCGTTCCCCCAGAGCGCCTCAAAGAAGTCGCCGAACGCTACAATCACTTCGAGGGCAAGAGTCCGCTCAACGACGAAAACCGCGCACTGATCGCGGCGCTCGAAGAAGAGCTTCGCAGCCACGACATCGATCTCCCCGTCTATTGGGGCAACCGCAATTGGAACCCGTTCATCTTGGACGCGCTTCGCCAGATGCGGGACGACGGCAAGACGCGCGCGCTCGGGTTCTTCACGTCGGCGTACAGCAGCTACAGCGGGTGTCGACAGTACTTGGAGAACATCGACAAAGCGCGTGAAGACCTCGGCGAAGGCGCGCCCGTCGTGGACAAGTTGCGCGCGTTCTACAATCACCCGGGCTTCATCGAAGCCAACGTCGACCGCCTGCTCACAGCCCTCGAAACCCTGCCCAAGGACCGTCGCGACTCCGCTCGCGTGGCGTTTACCGGACACAGCATTCCGATCGCGATGGCCGAGACATCCGACTACACCGAGCAACTCGAAGAGACCGCCCGCTTGATCGCAGAGGGCGCCCGTCATGAGCGTTGGCAGTTGGCCTATCAGAGCCGCACTGGGGCGCCTCATGTTCCTTGGCTGGGTCCGGACATCCTCGAGCACCTCGACGCGCTGTCCCAGATCAACGTGAAGGACGTGGTCATCGCCCCGATCGGTTTCTTGTCGGACAACATGGAAGTCATTTGGGACCTCGATCGCGAGGCACGGGACTACGCGAGCGGGCTCGGGATCACGCTGACCCGGGCGCCTACCGTGGGGACGCATCCGGCGTTCGTGTCGATGATTCGTGAGCTGATCGAGGAGCGCCTTGGCAAGGTCACGGCGCGCCAAGCGTTGGGCAAGCACGGCCCCTATCGCGACGAGTGTCCGCCCGACTGCTGTCAGTACCAGCCGCGCGTGTCACGGCCGCCCGAACCGGGCTGAGCGCCCTCCGAGCATCCAGTCTATTCCGGGTCTTTGAACGAAGGGGCTCGCTTCATCATGTTCGCCTGCACCGCCTCGGTTTGATTCGGGCTTCCGAGCAGCGCGATCTGCAGCGCGGTTTCGAGCTTGAGCGCGCCGGCCCGTGGCAGGCCGGGCGCATCCCGGAAGAGCGCCTTGCCGGCGCGGATTGCGTGGGGCGACTTCGCGGCGATCAGCTTGGCGGTGTCGAGCGCGTCCGCGAGCGGGTCTTCCGACACTTTGGTAGCGAGCCCCAGCTCGAGCGCTTCGGTGCCAGACACGATGCGCCCCGTGAAGGTCAGCTCCTTTGCGACGTCGAGGGGCACGAGCCCGAGCAACGTCTGTGTGATGCTCATGTCGGGGATCAAACCCCACTTGATCTCCATGA
>CBDURI010000022.1:0-17653 GCA_965369435.1 uncultured bacterium | reverse complement strand
TCGCACGAGCTCAAGACTCCTTTGTCTGTCGTCCGGATGTTCGCTGACATGCTGCGTTCCGGCCGTGTCCCGAACGAGGAACGCAGAGTCGAGTACTTGGACATCATTTGCCGAGAGTCGGAGCGGCTCACCTCGCTCATCGACAACATGCTCGACTTCTCCGCACTCGAGGGGGGCAAAGGGCCATATCACTTGAGGCGCGGGGACCTCGGAGATGCCGTCGACCGCGCGCTCGACGCCTTCCGCTACCGTAGTGAACAAGACGGGGTGGAGATTCATCTGCAGAGGGAGGAGGAGCTTCCCCCAGTCCTGATCGACCAGGAAGCGATCGCTCTCGCCATCATCAACCTGCTGGACAACGCGGTGAAGTACGGTGGGCAGACGCCGGTCGAGCTCGAGCTCACCACGAAACGCTCTTCGGTGGATGTTGCCGTCCGCGACCACGGACCCGGCATCCCACGCGACTCGCTCCGCCGGGTATTCGAACGATTCTATCGAGGGCCCCACGCCAACCCGACCCGGGGATCGGGAATCGGCCTGTCGCTCGTCAAAAACATCGCGCAGGCGCACGGGGGGCGGGCGTGGGCCAAAAACGCGGCCGGGGGGGGCGCTGTCGTCGGATTCTCGATCCCCATCGCCAGCGGCCGAACCAGCTGAGCGCGGCGCCTTTGCCGCACGACTAGACTGCGGCTATCTTCGCCACGATGTCAGAAGACAAACGCGGTATCCTCCTCGTCGAAGATGATCCGGCGCTCGCGCTCGGGCTCTCCGACAGCCTGCGCTTCGAGGGATACCGAGTCGTCCACACGGCCAGTGGTGAAAAGGCGATCGAGCTCGCCGCGTCCGAAGACATCGGGTGCGTCATCCTCGACCTCATGCTCCCCGACCTCAACGGGTATCAGGTCTGCGAAACGATTCGCAAAATGAACCCCATCCTGCCGATCCTCATGCTCACAGCGCGCGGACAGGAAACAGACAAAATCCGCGGCCTCGAGGCGGGCGCCGACGACTACGTGACCAAGCCGTTCTCGATCGGCGAGTTGGTCGCGCGAATCAGGGCGCTGTTCCGGCGCGCGGGGCGCTCGGTGCGGCCTTCACAAGCCGAGATTCGCATCGGCGATATCAACATCGAGACCGCGTCTCAGACCCTGACGCACGGCTCCGAGACGATGCACCTATCGTTTTACGAGGTAGAGCTGCTCAAGTTCCTTTGGGAGCGCCACGGCGAACCGGTGTCGCGAGACGAAATCCTCGATAAGATTTGGGGCCTCGAAGCCGGCCCGAACAACCGAACGGTCGACAACTTCATCGTCAAGCTGCGCCGCAAGATCGAACCCAAGCCCGACCGGCCAATACACATCCTGACCGTGTACGGCATCGGGTACAAGCTCGTCTGTTGATCGCATGGGAACCGGGCTCTCCACGTTGCTTTGGTATGGGTTGTGCGGCGGTGCCGTGGCGCTGACGATTGTCGTGGGTGCGGGCCTTTTCATGTGGGGAACCCGCCGAGAGAAGCGGAATCGTACCAAACTGCCGCCGTCTTGACCTGGTGCAGGCCGGTCGTTACAACCAAGCCGCTTACGAGCGAGCTTTGGTGGACCAGGAGAGTCTTTGCCGGGAACTGAACAACGAGGCGGGCTTGGCCGCCGGCTAGCGATAGGCATCTATTCGATTGCTCTGGCCTACTTGGTCATCGTGGGCTTTGCCTCCGTCATTCCTCAGGTCTTCTGGCCTGAAAGCGACGAATCGTTCGACCTCGAATGCGCCGACGGCCTGCAACTGCTCCGGCACGAGGTCGATGAAGTCCGGCTCGCCTACCTGGAAACCCACGAAACCGACGGGACGGCCCTCCGAAACACCCTCGAACCTTGGGATCTGCGCCTCAATGCGCTGGCCAAACGGTGTGAAAAGGACCAAGTAGACCTGCTCAATCAATATCGACACCGTGTCGAGCTCGGCCTGCAGAGGTATATGCGTGAAGACGCGCCTCTGGCCAACCGCGTCACTGAGGCGCTGGGCTCGGCACCGGTTCCCCAATCACCCGAGACACCGGAGCCCACTCCATGACCGAGCCGCCCGAAGAGGAAGGCGCCCAGACGTTCGCAGATCTTGGCATTCACGACGACGTCCTCGAAGCCATCGCAGAAATGGGTTGGGAGACCCCTACCCCAGTCCAACGCGATTCGTACCCACTCGCTATGGCAGGTCGCGACGTCATCGTTCAATCTAGAACTGGCACCGGCAAGACCGGCGCGTTCGGGATTCCGTTGGTCGACGGGCTGCTCTCGGATGAGGGCAACGAGCAAGCGCTCGTGCTGGCGCCGACGAGAGAGCTCGCACTCCAGAGCGCACGCGAAATCGCCAAGCTCGGCGCCCGTCGCGGCATCGACACGGTCGCCGTCTATGGCGGGGCGTCGATGGAGCAGCAGATCCGTGCCCTCGAGAAAGGCGCGCGCGTCATCAGTGGGACGCCTGGACGAGTGCTCGACCACCTCAAGCGCGGGACGATGGATGCATCGCGATTGGGGGTCTTGGTGCTCGACGAAGCGGACGAAATGCTGTCGATGGGGTTCGCCAAGGAGCTCCACGCCATCATCGAAAGGCTGCCAGACAAGCGTCAAACTCTGCTGTTTTCTGCGACCGTCGACCGCGCCGTCAAGCGCGTCGCCGAAAAATACATGACCGACCCGCACTTCCTGGGGCTGTCAGGCGACCACGTGGGCGCCCTCGGGGTCGCGCACTTCGTCTACATGGTCAGCGGCGTCGGGCGCGTCGCGAACCTGATTACGGTTCTCGAAACCGAAGACCCGGAAAGCGCGCTCATCTTCTGCAACACCAAAGCCGAAACCGAAGAAGTCTCGGCTGCGCTGCAGCGTGCGGGCTTCAATGCAGAATGGCTGAACGGTGACCGACCTCAACGCGAACGCGAGGAAGTCCTCGCGCGTGTGCGCCGCGAAGAGGTTCGGTTCTTGGTCGCGACCGACGTCGCGGCGCGCGGCATCGACGTGTCTCACCTCACCCACGTCATCAACTTCTCGCTACCGGCCAACGTCGAGCAATACGTGCACCGCACCGGAAGGACCGGACGCGCGGGACGAACGGGCACGGCGATCACCTTGGTTGGCCCCACCGAGCTCGGAATCCTCTACTACCTACGACTGCAGTACCGGATCTTCCCTGTAGAGCGAACGCTCCCAAGCGAGGGCGAGGAACGCACCCGCCAGGAAGCGGACCGAATCGCGATGATCGAAGCGGCCTACCCAAAGGCTGCGAAAGAGCAAGATCTCGCATTGGTTCGGCGGTTCATGACCCACGCCAACGCCGAGGGGATGCTCGCGGGTTTGCTGGGCGCGTTCTTCGGAACCGAGACGGAAGACGTCGACAAGGTCGCGGCTTCCCGGCGACGGCGTGGCAAACAGCACGTCGACGACCACAGCAAGGGAAATGGCCAGGACGCGGCGGCCGAAGAGCGGGAGGAGCTGCCGACGGCAACGCTGTATGTGAACGTAGGTCGGCGCGACGAGCTCAAGGCTTCCGAGCTGGGCCGTCTCCTGCGTGACCGCACGGGCCTGAAGCGTAGGGAAATCGGGCGCATACGGGTGCGCGACAAGCACGCTCTGGTCGATGTCCCGGAGGACCGAGCCCAAGATGTCATCGAATCGATGGCGGGCGCGATGCTGCGGGATCGCGAGCTCGAGCTCGAGCTGGCGAAGGGCGAGTAGCCCCCAAATTTGGGACTGCATCCCCCCTTCGTCTATCTTGAACTCGATAGATGCCGGAGGGAACTGCGTCAACGAGGCCAGAGCCTTCAGGGTTACACCCTGGAGCTGTGGTTGGGGGAAGATTCGAGGTCATCGATCAGATCGATGAGGACGCGCAGGCGGTCGTGTGGTCGGCGAAAGACCAACAGACCAAGCGCGCCATTCTCGTTCGCGTCATCCGTGGGGAGCTCGTGTCCTCAAACGCGGCACCGGAGTTCCGAGAAGCTTGCCGAACGGCGGCAACCCTTTCGCATCGCAACATCGCGCGCGTTTTCGGTGTCGGCCGAACGCCCCGGGGCGAGCACTTCATCGCGGGCGAGTGGATCGACGGGACGCGCCTCTCGGAGTTCATCAAGGAGCGCGCCCGAGACGGCGAGCCAATGTCGCTGCGGGGTATCTACAATGTCGTAGCGCATCTATGCAGCGCGCTCGCCTACGCTCACGAAAAGGGGCCGCATGGCACGCTTCGTCCGAGCGTGGTTTGGATCACGCGCGGTGGAAGAGTCAAAATCCGAGATTTCGGGGTGGGACAGGTACTCCTCGGGTCCGGAGGAACGGAAGCCTTCGAAGCCTCCGATCACGCCTGCTTGGCGCCCGAGGTGAAGCGCGGCGAGCCCGCGACGCCGCGGAGCGATGTTTTCGGGATCGGGGCCATCCTGTACGAGCTCCTGACCGCGCGCTCGCCCGGGGCCAACTTCGTGGCGCCGTCGCACGTTCGCGATGACATTCCGGCGGAGATAGACGGCATCTTGTTTCAATGCTTGGCGCCGGACCCCAAAGATCGCTTTGATACGCCGGAGGCGGTGCGCGACGCCCTGCTGCCGTTCATCACAGAGGCCAACTCCTTGCCTCCTCCCGCGAATGGGAACGCCAGCGTCGACATCGACCTGGGCTCGGTATTGCCTCCCGCCGACCTCGAAATTCCGGGCATCGCAATCGGAGAGATCCCTATCGCGCCACCGCCGACGCCCAAGCGCGGCCTCATGAGCATGATCAATCAGCTCTCGGCCGACACGAAGCAGCGCTGGATGGTCGCGCAAGACAAGATGGACCACGGGCCCTTCAATGCCCGCGAGCTCATCGAACGCCTCAACATCGGCGGCTTCTCTGGCAACGATCAGACGTTGAACACCGATACGGGCGAGCGCAAACCCCTTCGAGAGTGGCCGCAGTTCCGCGAGTTCATCCTGCAGCGGGAGCACCAAGACACCACCGCGGCCGAACAAGCGGCGCGCGTGAACGCCCACCGATCCGAGAAGCGCTCTTCCGCGATGAAGTGGTTCATCGCGGCGTCCCTCATCGGCCTGGTGGTGATTTCAGTCGGCGGATTCCTACTGTCCCGCTCGAGCGGGGTGCGAGAGTTGGCGTCGACCCAGCTCGACGATCTCTTCAAGCTCGGAAAGATCACCACCGGCGAAGCCGGGCTGCTCCCGGACCAACCGGTGAAACGGCGCAGGCGAGGCTCCAACGGGGCCCCCGCACCGCAGCGCAGTGCTGGCTTCGCGAGCTACAACGAAGCGATGAGCCGGCCGATGGAGCTCGGTGACGTGTCCCAAGGCGGAGGCGAAGGCCGACTCACAGGGGGCCAAGTTGCCGCCATCATGAACCGCAACCTAAACCGCTTCTACGGCAAGTGCGTCGTCCCCGAAGTGAAGAGTGGCGGCAAGCCCGGCACCGTCAAGGTCGACCTCGCTATCGCCGGCAACGGCTCGATCATGGGCGCCACAGTCCACGGCGGCAGCACCAGCTTCCAAGGCTGCATGGGCCAACAGATCAAGTCGGTGCGGTTCCCAACCTTCGGAGCCCCCCGAATGGGTGCCCGCTATTCCTTCACCGTAAACTGAGCGTCGCGCCCCGGCTCTTACGCCTTGAGTGCTGCTGCGACTGCTGGGATCTTTGCGAAGCTGTCTTTGTCGGCTGCCTTTTCGAGGGCGTCCTCCGGCCTCACTTTGCCTTCAGCGACCATCTTCGCGAGCACCGCGTCGATGCTCTGCATCCCATAACTTCCACCACTCTGAATGAGGCTCTGGAGCATCGCGATCTTGGATTCACGGATGGCGGCTGCGACACCTGAGGTTCCGATCAGTATCTCCTGTGCCGCGATTCGACCGCTTCCGTCGGCTTTGCGCAGGAGCTGCTGGGCCACGATGCCCTCGAGTGAGTCCGCGAGCATGCCGCGGATCTGCGGCTGCTGGCTCGCCGGAAACGCATTGACGAATCGGTTGATCGTCGCAGGCGCCGAGTTGGTGTGTACCGTGGCGAAGATCAGGACACCAAAGCTCGCGAGCTGAAGTGCCATCTTCATCGTTTCTCGGCCACGAAGCTCGCCAACGAGGATCACATCGGCGTTCTCTCGGCCCGCGCTGCGAATCGCGTCCGCGAAGCTGGGCGTGTGCTCGCCGACTTCTCGATGCGTGATCTGGCACTTCTTTGGCTTGTGAACGAACTCGATCGGGTCCTCGATCGTGAGAATGTGCCCTTCGCGGGTTCGGTTGATGTGGTCGAGCATGGCAGCGAGCGTCGTGCTCTTGCCGCTTCCGGTGGGCCCGGTCACCAGCACCAAGCCTGAGCGCTTCTCCGCGAGGTCGATGGCAGCCTTTGGAAGCCCGAGCTGCTCGGCTGTCAGGATCTCGCTTGGAATGGTTCGAAAGACAGCGCCTGGGCCGGTCGTTTTGTAGAGGTAGTTGGCTCGGAAGCGCGCCTTGTCCTCGTAGCCGTATGCGAAGTCGAGATCGCGATGCGCGTGGAAGTAGACGCGCCTGTCCTCGTTGATGATCTCGTCCATGAGACGGACGATCGTAGGGTGGTCCAACGGCTCTTTCGCGATGGCGAGTAACTCGCCTTTCGCGCGAATCATCGGGGGATAGCCGATCGATAGATGAAGGTCGGACCCTCCTCTCTCGAGCAAAACGTCGAAATAGCGATCGAGAGCTGGCATCCGCTATCCACCTTTCTTTGAAAATAGGTTTCGCATGGCACCTTTGCGCGCAGGATCCGGGCCTGAAGACGTTGGCGCTTCTGCCTGCTGCGCCTCCCCGATGACTCGGGGATCGCTCGCGAAGCTCTTGGCGGTTTCCATGGAGATGACCCCAGACGACAAGAGCTGGTTCAGGGAGTCTTCGATGCGAATCATTCCGAATGCGCGACCACGCTGGAGGAGACTCGGGAGTTGATAGAGCTTGTCGTCGCGGATGAGCGTCCACAACGCCATGCTGCCGGTGAGAAGCTCGACTGCGACGACTCTGCCCCCGTCGTCTTTGCGCGGCACCAAGCGTTGGCTCACGACGAACTTGAGCACACCGGCCAGCGTCGCGCGCACCTGAGACTGGTCGTCAGGAGGAAACATGTCGATCAAGCGATCGATTGTAGTCGCACCCGACGGCGTACTCATGGTGGCGAACACGAGATGACCCGTCTCGGCTGCCTCGAGCGCTTTCTCGACGGTCTCCCGGTCGCGAAGCTCGCCGATCGCAATCACGTCAGGGTCCTCACGTAGTGAGGCCTTCAACGCGGAGTGAAAGCTCGTGGTGTGCGCTCCGACTTCTCGCTGACTCACGATTGCTTTCTTGACCGGGTGAATCACTTCAACCGGATCCTCGACGGTAATGATGTGGACGCTGCGCTCGCTGTTGAACATGTCGACCAGCGCAGCCAACGTCGTGGTCTTTCCGGCGCCACTGGGCCCGGACACCACAACTAAGCCCTGGTGGTAGTTGAGCATCTGTCGGAGCTCGAGCGGGAGTCCGAGCGACTCCAGGGTGGGTGGCTTCGCCATGATGAGGCGGAAGCAAGCCTTGATGCCGGACCGCTGGTTGCTCACATTGACCCGCAAACGGCCTGCACCTTCCAGCTGGCACGCGAAATCCGCGTAGCCAATCTCGTCCAACTGCTGGGCGCTTCGATTGTTGAGGAGCGGCATGATGATCTCACGCGCCAGTTCGTCCGGGATAATTTCGCCCTGCGGCCTTAGTCGCCCTGCACACCGAAACCGCGCCGGCTCGCCAGACATGATGTGGACATCGCTCGCCGCTTGAGCGAGTGCTTGCTCGAGGAGCGCGCGTAGCGATCTCGGAACGCTTACCGGGAGGTCCGCCCGCACGAAATCAGGAAGTAGGGAAGCGTCGGGCTGCGGGCGGTGCGAAACCTTGGGCTGCGGTCGCTGCACCAGTGGCGGCTGAGCCGCAGCCGGAACCTTCACTTGCGTCGGGGCGGGGGGCTCGCGCAAGGGGGCCCTCTCCTGCACGGCGGATGCCCCCGCAGGTACCGAAATTTTCGCAGGAGCCACCATACCGATACCTGCCTTGGGTGGATCGGTATTCTGCCCCTCGCGCCGAACCCGCAACATGAGCGTGTCGCCCGAGCGAGCCATCGTCGCGACGTAGTTGATGCCGTTGATGTTTGCTGCCGTAGGCGGCGACGCGCCATCCTCGATCGGCACGAGCCTCTGCAGCGGCGTGTCCTTCACCAACTTGAGGATGTGCCTGACGCTCAGCGGCTCGGTGGTAACCGGCCTGAGCTTGCCCTTCTTCTTTGCAGCAGCCGTCGCGCCGCTTTGAAAAACGATCTCGGTCACATCACCTCGGTCGAGGTACTGAAGGAACTTTTCGAGCTCACCCACGATTCCAATCATATCGTGAAAATCCACTGTGAATCCAATTACAATCGACCCGGGTTCCGTGATAAGACCGGGTTGCCGTGCGGCTGGAATTTGGGGAGGATTGTCCGTTTGACAGGGCGCGGGGACGGTTGCTAGCGTTTTTGTGTCATAGATCACCTGAAAGGCCTTGTCCGTAGGCAACGGAAAAGTGTAATATAAGTATCATCATGTCCGAGGAAAAAGAGTCTTCACTTCTGTTCAATCTTCGCGAGCTCATGGGGCTCGAGGAAGACCGCGTTCGTGGCAAGGAAGAAGCGCGACTTCAATGCGAGGCGTCCGAGCGCGAGCGTATCGCCGCCGAAACACTGAAGCGACAGGAAGAGGTAGCGGCCCGGTTGGCGGCCGAACAGGACGCACAGCAAGCCGAACGGCGCCGACTCCAAGATGAAGAAGAGCGGACGGTGCGCGAGCGCGACGGAGCGCAGTTGCGCGTCCGCCTCGAACAGGAAGCACGCGAAAAGGCAGATGCCCACGCGCGGATGCTCGATCACGAGCGTGAGTTGGCGACGATTAGCGCTCAGCAACGCAAAGGCGTCCACCCCGGGTTGTTGGCGGCAGCCGCCGTTCTGGTCATTGGCGTGGGCGCCGGGTCCTACTTCGGGTTCTACAAGCCCGCAGTCGAGCGCCGCGAGGCCGCTGCACTGGAAGCAAGGATGGACGCCGAGCGCTCCGCGCGCGAGGCAGACGAAGCTCGGGCCGCCGCAGAGATCGAAGCACAGAAACGTATCGAGGCGGAGGCCGAGCAGGCGCGCCTCGCCGAAAAGGTCAAGCGCGAGGCACAGGCTGCCGCTGCTGCGCGCAGGGCCGCCGCACCGAGCACGCCGGCCAGGCGGCGCGGAAGCTCCAAGCAGCGCAAGCCCAACACCGACGATCCGCTGGCGGGGCTGGACAGCCTCTAGTCCGCACCGTAGCGTTGCTGCGGTGGTTCATGGATGACAACGATCCCGGGTCGCGCATCGCACTTGCGCTCGACGTCCCTACGCTCGACTCGGCCAAAGCGCTGATCGATCGGACGCGCGAGCACATCGGCACCTTCAAGGTGGGACTCGAGCTCTACACCGCCGTCGGGCCTGCGGCCGTCGAAGCGGTCCACGCCGCGGGCGCGAAGTGCTTCCTCGACGTGAAGCTGCACGACATCCCCGCCACGATGGGTCGGTCCGTCGCCCGCGCGGCTTCCATGGGCGTCGCGTACCTCACCGTGCATGGCCTTGCCGGGCTCGATTCGCTTCGGCAGGCCAGCGACAACGCTGGTTCGACGCGGCTCCTGGCAGTGACGGTGCTGACCAGTCTCGACGAAGCTGCCCTCGAAGCGATCGGCCTGAACGGGGGCCCGCACAATGCAGCCAACCGGCTTGCGAAACTCGCCTGGGACGCCGGAGTGCGCGGGTTCGTCACATCCGCCCATGAGTGTGCC
Organism: uncultured bacterium; assembly: GCA_965369435.1. Lineage (GTDB taxonomy): Bacteria > Myxococcota_A > Polyangia > Polyangiales > Houyiibacteriaceae > SG8-38. The sequence goes on along the minus strand of CBDURI010000022.1, from coordinate 7,821 downwards.
GCTCTGCGCGAGGCGCTTGGGCCGGACGCTTTTCTCGTGACGCCGGGAATACGGCCCGCTGGCTCTGACGTCGGTGACCAGAAGCGCGTGATGACGCCGCTCGATGCCATCAAAGCCGGTGCCGACCTCCTCGTGGTGGGAAGGCCCATCCGGGACGCGAATAATCCCACCGAGGCCGCAGCCGAGATCGCGCGTCAGGTGCAGCTGGCGCTTTCGCCATGACGCGCGTGCTCGCGGGGCGACGCCCGGTGCTCGAAGCCATGCGTGGGAACACGAAACTCCGGCGCATCTATATGGAGCCCGAACGCGCCGAACCGGAGATTCGCGAAGCCGCGGAGGCCGAAGGCGTCCCGATGGCGAACCGAGACCGAGCGGCGCTCGACAAGCTCGCAGACGGTGTCCGTCATCAAGGTGTCATCGCCCTCGCCGAGGACTACGAGTTCTGCGAGCCCGAGGAAATCATCGCACACGCCGACGGACCTCCCACGTTGGTTGCCCTCGACGAGGTTACCGATCCACAGAACCTCGGCGCCATCATTCGAAGCGCTGTGACTCTCGGCCTCGACGGCTTGATCATCCCGAAGCACCGCGCCGCGGGAATCACCGCTGCTGTCGTCCGGGCATCTGCGGGCGCCACAGAGCACGCGTCCATCGCCCGGGTGACCAATCTACAGCGCACGCTCCTTTCTCTGGCTGAGTCGGGCTTGGAGATCGTCGGCCTCGATGCGGGCGCGGACATCGACGTGCGCGACCTCGAGCCGAGCCCGAGAGGACGTGTTCTCGTCGTGGGCTCCGAGGGGAAGGGCTTACGCCGCATGGTTCGACAACGATGCGATATCGTGGTTCATATTCGTCAAGCAGGCCCGATGGATTCGTTGAATGCATCGGTCGCTGCCGCGATCGCCATGTACGAGATATCGGCGAAGCGGCTGAGGGGCGCTCATGACGGATGACAACCTCGCCCGAGATCAAGAGGATGAGCCGGTACGGCGCGTCCTCATCCTGACAGGCGGCGCGGACGCTCCGGGCCTCAACGCCGTCCTCCGCGCGTTCGTCAAAGCGGCGACCGACCTAGACCTTCAGGTCTACGGATCCGAACACGGCTTTTCGGGGCTGATCGAGCACCCGGCCCGTGTCGCGAGACTGACCCCCTCGAGCGTTCAAGGGATCCTGCCGAAGGGCGGCAGCATTCTCGGTTGCTCCGACCGCGCCGACCCGTTCTCCTATCAGGTCACGGCCCCGGACGGTTCCGAACGAACCCTCGATGTATCCGAGCGCGTCAAGGCCAAGCTCGACGAGCTGGACATCGACATTTTGGTGCTAGTCGGAGGCGGCGGGACCATCGAAATCGGTATGCGACTTGCGAACATGGGTGTAGCCGTAGTCGGCATTCCCAAGGCCATCGGCAATGAGCTCGCCGCCACGGACTTGACGTTCGGTCTCGATAGCGCCGTCGCCACGGCGACTCGGGCGATCGACGCCCTCCATTGCACCGCAGATGCCCACGAGCGCGTGATGGTCTTGGAAGTGATGGGCCGCGAGGCTGGCTGGATCGCGCTCATGTCTGGTATCGCAGGGGGCGCTGACGTGATTCTCATCCCCGAGATTCCATACGACGTCGATCGTGTGATCGCGAAAATCGCAACGCGTTCGTCGACCGACCACTCATTCAGCATCATCGTCGTTGCCGAGGGGGCCAAACCGCTCGGTGGCACCGTCTCGAGGATCGGCGACGCGCACGAGAGCGTATCGCAACGAGACGCCGGCCCCGGGGTTCAACTCGCCCAGCTGCTCGAGGGGCGCATCGATCATGAGGTCCAGGTGACGGTCCTCGGTCCCCTGCAACGCGGCGGCTCGCCCTCCTCTTTCGATCGGCTGCTCGGGACGCGTTTCGGCGTATACGCCGCTGAGCTTTGCTACCACGACAACACCGGCCAGGTCGTCGCCCTGCGAGGCCAAGAGGTGGTCTCCTTGCCATTGGAGGCCGCCGTCGCCAACCTAAAACGCGTTCCGCCCGACGGGGAGCTCGCCGGGGTAGCACGCGCCATTGGAATCGAGCTAGGGCAGGAGTGATATGCCTCGTACCGCCGCCGCGCTAATCATTGGAAACGAAATCCTGTCCGGCAAGATCGCCGACACGAACACGACGCTCCTCGCGCGCGCGCTGTTCGATCTCGGAATCGAGCTACGCCGTGTGCTGGTATGTCCCGACGAAATCAGCACGATCAGCCAGGACCTGAGCGACCTGCGAGCCTCACACGACCTCGTCTTCACCAGCGGCGGGGTGGGCCCGACCCACGACGACGTCACCATCGATGGCGTTGCCGCTTCCTTTGGGAGACCTGTCGTGCGCTCAGTCGCGGTCGAAAAGATGATCCGCCAGTACCACGGCGACCGCACCACCGAAGCACACTTGCGCATGGCCAACATGCCGCAGGGCGCTGAGATGATTCGCAGCTCCGACGCCCCTTGGCCCACCGTGGTCATCGAGAACGTGTTCGTCTTGCCCGGCGTACCCGAGATCTTCGAGCTCAAGCTCGCCGACCTTCACAAGCGCCTCGACGAAGGCTACGAGTTCCACTCTCAGGCGGTCTACACGCTGTGCGACGAAGGCGAGATAGCAAGCCTCCTCGAACGCATTGCGGAAGCGTTCCCCGGCGTCATGGTCGGCAGTTACGTCAAGTGGCAAGCAGAAGACTACCGAACGAAGCTAACCTTCGACGGCACCGACCCCGATGCGATAGCGAAGGCCGCCGACATGCTCGTCCACCAGCTAGACGCGAATCTGTTCGTCCGTCGCGAATAGTTCGCAAACCCTAGACCGCTCACCGCCACTTCAGCTTTTGCTTGCTCGGATCGGTGATCACCTTGGCATCCTCAGGATCCGCGGGTTCCTCGGCCTGCTCTCCGTGTTCTGCGGCGCCGAACTCCTTCGCGGCCTCCTCCGGATACAGTCGCACGATGGTCCGGGTCTCTACACGGACGAGTTGAGGCCCCGTCGGAGTCTGGGATTTAATCCGCATCTGCGACGTCGCCTCCGCCTCGGAGAATGGCGTGAAGTGCTCGAGACGAACGACCGCGGAACCCATGATCGAGGCTTGATAGGCTTCGAGTCGGGCGTTCCCGAGCGATTGAGGCGAGGCGGTTTGTCGCGCGCTGATCTGCAGCGTGACCTGTGCTCCTTCTATCTTTTCGATGTGATACGTCACGACCTGCTCGACCCAGACGCCGGAGAACTGCACCTTGCGCTCCACCTCCCAGCGGGCTCTCACACCGAGGGGCTCATCAGGAAACGGTACAGTCAGTAGCGCGCTGCGAATGTTGCCCAACATCGTGCGAAGCGTCGGCGGCACATCCTCCATCCCACGGAACTCACCTCTGCGGACCCGACCTTGGATGTCCATCTCGCTCCAGCCTTGAACCTGCAGAAGTGGCGCTAGCATCGTTTCCATCTGCTCACGCTCGGCCGGGCTCATCTGCTCGGCCATCTCCGAGATTCGCACCTGTGTGATCTGTATGGGATGATGGATGAAGCCCTGAGGCGTCGGGCTCGCGGGACCCATCTTCACCTCGAGCTGCACCGGGGGAATCCCGCTCTGCCCGCTTTGGTCGCCGGCCTGCATCGCCCGGGCACGCGCTAGCTCCAGGTAGAGCACTTCGGTTTGGCCCGGCTCGACTCGATAGCGTAGTGGCACACGAGGGGTCATGCCGGGGTCCAAGACGCGCACAGTAGGGAGCACCCGTAGCGGGGGCCCGGGATCCACGACCTCCACCGTCTGAGGCTGATACTTCGACCGGCAAGAAGTGGTCGCCACCAACAGGCAGGCGAGCATCGCGATACGAACCATGGATCTACCTTTCACTCTTAGAAACTAGGCGCAGCACAGAGTGCCGTGCGGCCATCAACGGCTCGGTCTTTTCCGGCGACACCAACGCGATGTCAGCGGAGGAGCTCGATTCGAGACTTGCCTCGAGCGCCATCGGAAGACTGAGATCAGCAAGGGCGTGCCCTTGGGCGTGCATCTCGTAGGCGCGCACGTGCATCTCCAGCTGCGGGTTGAGGTCTGCGACCTGCGAGGCCGCTTTCTGGTGCACCGTGATCGCAACCCGGAAACGACCGTCGACGCGGTCGGTGAGCTCATAGCGCGTCACCTGAGTAATGCGCGCGCTCCAAATCCGCAGAGGCCGTCGAACCTCCCATACCGCCCCGATGCCGACCGGCTCTCGCGGAAGCGGAATCGTGGCGATGGCCGATCGCACGTTGCCGATCATGATCGCCACACGTGGATGGATCCGTTCCTGGCCCTGCGCCCATGGTACATCCGCATCGACGACGATGCCCTGGTCGTTGAGATCGAAGCGACCGCGCATGCCGCGCAGTGCCTCCACGCCCTGCTCGACCTCCTCCATCTGACGCGCCGTCACACCCTCGGGGAGGACGGACTCGGCCTTGGAGATGCGCAGGATGTAGCGGGTCCCCTTGGGCAAGGGCACCGTCGGGCCCGCGTGAAGCCACAACTTCAAGCCGGGCAACACTCCAAATGCGTCCGCCGAATCCTCGGTTTGTTCGATCGCGGCCTCCGTATCCCGGATATCGAGCAGCGTTCGCATGACCGTGTCGGGTGCAATCGCGTACCGCAAGAGCTCGAGTGGCGCTTCGCCTGGGTCGACCAGCGTGACGCTGAGCTCGGGCGGAGGAGGCGTGGTTTTCTTCTTCTTGCAGCCGATGGTAGCGAGCGCGGCAAGAAGACAGGCGCCCAGGATGATGTTCTTCATTTGTCGGCTAAGTCCCCTATACTCCGGTGTCTTCTAGAGAGGAATCGCCTCTAGGGCAAGCATGGACCGAACGCAAAACGATAGCCCGGTCTGGGCCGATGTCCCGTGGTGGGCCCTCGCCCTGATATTTGCACCGGTCTATCTGTTGGCGATCCTCCTCGGGTACGCGTTCTTCCTGACGCCCAACAGCATCTCGGCGTTATGGCCCGCAAGCGGTGTCGCGGTGGCTACCCTGACCCTCACGCGTTTCCGCGTGTGGCCGATGCTCTTGGCCCTCATCGCGGCCATCGAAGTCAGCATCCCGTATCTGCTCGCGGACGCGGAGATCGTCGCCATCGCCAGCCTCGCAAACGTGTTCGAGCCATTCCTCGGCGCATCGATGCTCAGGTGGGCCGTTGGCCGGCGCGTGGACGTGTCACGGATGCGGGATGCGCTCGCCTTGGTGTGCCTCGCGGCAATCGCCGCTCCTGCAGTTGCGGCCGTCCCTGGTGCAGCCAAGTTCGTCGGCCTCGAGTCGAGCATCTCGTTCGCCGCCGCTTGGCAGGTGTGGTGGCTCGGAGGCGCACTCGGCGTCGTGGTGGTCGCTCCGGTCATCTTGTCTTGGGCCAATCGGCCACGAATGCAGGGCCTCTCCAACAGGCGCATAGCCGAGCTCGCGCTGCTCGGGGCCCTCATCGTGCTCGCGGGCGTATGGGTACTCGGCGCTCCGCCAAGACCCTTCCGGTCGATCCTAGACTTCCCCTTCGTCACCTTTCCTCTGCTCATTTGGGCGACGCTGCGGTTCGACACGCGCATCGTCACCCTAGCGTCGATGTTGGTCGCGTGGTTCACCGTGTGGAACGCCACCCTTGGGCGTGGCCCTTTCATGATGATCATTGCGGAGACCGTCCAGGCAAACATCCTCGCCATCGAGTCGTTCGTCGCAACGGCCGTCCTCTCTGCGCTCTTCCTGTCGGCCGCTTTGGCAGACCGTCGCCGATCAGAGCAGGCGCGCGCCGCCCTGCAAACGCAAGTCGCGGAGGCCCAGAAACTCGAGTTGGTCGCACGCTTGGCTGGGTCGGTCGCCCACGACTTCAACAACGATCTGACGATCATGATGAGCTGGACGGACTATCTGGAGCGCCGCACCGACGGCAACGAGGACATCGAGCGGGCGGTGGCGCAGATCTCTAGAGCAGCCCACCGCGCCGCATCGATCACCAACCAGTTGTTGTCGTTCGGGCGAACCGCGCCCGGTCCCAAACAGACCGTCAACGTGGCGGATCTCACCCCCGCATGGACAAGCCTTCTGCGCCCGCTGTACCACGGACCGCGCCGTATCGAAATCTCAGCTGCACAAAACGTCGGCTACGTGCATGCAGACCCGCACCAGCTCGAACAGGCGCTCCTCAACTTGGCGCTCAACGCAAGAGACGCGATGCCAAAGGGCGGGCTCCTGAGTATTCGAGCAACTCGTGTGACGTCCCCGAGAAGCGACAGCGCCCAGCCGATGATCTGCATCTGCGTGGCCGACGATGGCGAGGGGATGGCGCAGCCGGTCCTCGACCGTATCTTCGAACCATTCTTCACGACGAAAGGCGACGGCCGCGGCACCGGCCTTGGCTTGCCGTCGGTCCAACGCATCGTCGATCAACTCGGTGGGCGGATCGAGGTCGAGTCCGCCATTGGAGCGGGAACGACGTTCCGGCTTTACCTTCCGGCGGTCAGCGAACCCAAGATTCGGCCGGAAGCTCAGGGCGAAACGGATACAACGGCCACGGAGACCGTACTGGTCGTCGACGACGACGACGACGTCCGAGATGCCGTCATCCTCACGCTCGAGAGCGGCGGGTACACGGTCCTGAAAGCCGCCAACGGAACCGAAGCGCTCCGCGTGATCCAAGACCACTCCGATATCATCGAGCTCGTCATCACCGACCTGAACATGCCCGAGCGCGGTGGCGAGGAGCTCATCGACGATCTGGCAAAGGCTCACCCCACCCTTCCCGTCATCGTGGTAAGCGGCTACTCGTCGAGTGAAACTTCGGAGCTGCCACGCGACGTATTGTTCGTGCCCAAGCCGTTTTCGTCCAAGATGCTCCTGGCCTGCGTTCGACAAACACTCGACGCTCAGTACCAACCGCCAATACCAAACGAGAAGGCGCCGTAGTGGCTAGCTAAGTCGATGGCCGCTGTAACCTGCCATCGGTAGTCGTCCGGCCAAACTCCGAAGACATCCCATTTGAAGAGGCTGAGGTCGAACCCCAGCGTCCCGTGCACTCGAGGACTCGAGCCGGCGAACCGAGTCGGCTCCAAGTACGTGCCCCCACGAAGCTTCATCCGGGTGGGCCAGACCTCCGTTTCGAAGCCGATGCGCGGCGACACCGTGACCTTCTCCCCCGACCGTTGGACGGTCTGGAAGGCGAACGACTCCACGCCAACGCCATCGTCCACGCGGCCGTTGAACCAGAGGTCCGCCGTGAGCAGGTAGTATCGGCGCGGCCAGTCCCACCGATACCGCTTGCGGAGCATGTCCCATGCCACCTTCCGAATCCCTTTGCGCGACTGCTTGATGTTCGCGTACTTCCTGGCGTACTTCTGCCTGACCGCCTGAACGCAGAGGCCCACGTCCGGACCTCCGCGCGCCTTGACCGCGGCGATCTCTTCCTTCTCGGACTCTTCGGCCGAGCGCTTCCTGCGATCTAGGCGCTCGAGGTCATCTTCGGCAAGCGTCCGCGCACTGATCCAAGGCGGGTTCGTAGGCCGCGGACCAAACTGATACGAAAAACCGACGCTTCCGTTCGTTGGTATCGTGGTGGCCCGCGGCAGATAAAAGCGGCCCGCAACGATGTCGCCATCGGGGGTTTCCTGCACGTTGCCGCGCCGGCGAAGACCGGTCGACATCTCCGGGAAGAGCGAGCCGCCGAGGGTCCACCTCTGGTGGTGAGGCCTGAACATCACGCCGAGCTCGGCCCCGAGTCCGAGGGTGTCGTACGCATCGCCGCCGCCGAGGAGCTGATTCGACGCGAAACTCCGCTGGCGGAGGATTCGCAGGCCCGCGCCGAG
>CBDURI010000021.1:0-18121 GCA_965369435.1 uncultured bacterium | reverse complement strand
AGTGCCAGTGCCAGTGTCAGTGCCAGTGCCAGTGTCGGTGTCGGTGACTGTGTCGCGCAGGGCGTGTAGCATCAGCAGCGTAAGCAGGTTCCTCACGTTGTTCCCGTACCGCAAGCCTTTCTCCGTCAGCTGACACGCAGTCCGGAGGCCACCGTGCCCCAGCACGTTGGGATGCACGCCGTCGCGGGCCAAGCCCTTGCGTGGGAGGGCGCTTAGCGCGGCGTGGTAGTCGATGTACGCGAGTGACCAATGCTTGGCTACTGCCTCGGTGATGTCGTTGAAGCGGCGGATCCAGCGGTCTCGGTAGGTGCTTCTTCTCGGAAGTGCTGAACCCAGAACCGGAACGACGCCCATCTCTTCGAGCTGTTCGATCAGGTACACCAAGCGCCGCAAGTAGATTCGCTCGTTCTCGTTTTGTGCGTCGTTGCCGCCGAACAGTACGAGAGCCCAGCGCGCTTGGGTGGCGTTGAGCTCTTTGCGGAAGTTGGCTGGGCGTCCGCCGAGTACGTAGCGGAGGTTCCAGCTCACTCCCGCGGCTTTGCTTTCGCGGTTGAACGAGTTGCGTTTCCCAGTGTGGAAGTATTCGATCGTGGACGCGAGATCCGGATACTCGCCCAGGTCGACGTGCGTCGTCGAGAAGCAGTAGAGGAACGCTTTGCTCGCCACGCTGGAGCCACCCATCTTCGAAAAAGCGTCGTCTCGCAGCTCGGGGTTGCGGGCGTGAACCTCGCGAATATGCGCTTGGACGGCTTGCCCAAGCTCGTTGGGCTCAGCGCCGGCGCTTCCGGCGACTCCCAACGCCAGAGCAAGGACGAGCCCGATTCGCTTCATTGAATGGCGCTCGCGGGGACGAAGTAGAGGCGGCTCGGGTCCGGCGCGGAGCCACGGTACTGGTTGTCGGTGACGAGCACGGCAGAACCATCTGCCATCCAGACTAGGCCTTCGAAATTCGGCAGGGGAGAGATCGACGCCGACAGATCGGCCGCAACCGTCGGCTCGATCAATTGCCCCTCGGGACCGCGGGGAACAGTGAAACGCAGGAGACGTGACACGCCATAGTGCCGTTCGACCGCAAGCGCCTCGATCGACCCATCCACCATCCGGCAGTCGATCGCGGCAAGCTTCCCGGTCTTGCTCGTGAGGGCGACTCGGTGCGCAGTCCAGGTCTGTGTTTTCGGATCGAACATGCCGACGGGTGCCCAACGGCGTCCGCTCTGCCTTTCCACGAGCTCGGTCGCCAAAACCAACACGCCATCTACGTGACAAACCCCCTCGATGCCACGGTTATCTGGCGCTGTCAGATTCCACCGGGCGTAGTCGATGTGGCCCACCGAGGTGACCACGAATCGATCCCGATCGAGCCGGCCGTCCAGAACCACGTCGCGGAGGCGCCCGCTCTCCTGCGTTTCGGTGCCGAGCACGAAGCGAGTCCCGTCGACCCACGTCATGGCCTCCAGATCGGTCCCGGGTGCCCCTCCCCCGACTGCATAACGGGTGACGCCGAACGTCTCGGGATCGATCCGGACGACCGCGTCACCGTCCTCACCTGGGGCCCACAAAGCTCCGTGCTCATCGACGGTAAGCCCCGACAATCCGACGACGTCGGTGTCTAGAGTGACTATGCGTCCCGGGCCGCGCAGCTCTTTGTTCGTGCAGCCAGCGCAGGCGATCAGCAACACCACGGCAACTGCCGCCCGTACGCTCACACTCAGCGGACCGCTTCGAGCACGGCCGCAGCCCCCAAGCCACCAGCCGCACAGATACCCAGGAGAGCCGTCTCTTTGCCACTGCTCGCCAACTCGTTTGCCATCGTCGTAATCATTCGGGCGCCGGTCGCGCCAAAAGGATGTCCAATCGAAAGCGACCCGCCATGAACGTTGAAGTTGTCCTCGTCGATCTCTCCCACAGCCTTGCTCCTGCCAAGCCTCACCTCGGCGAAGCCCTTGCTGGCGAGGGCCTTGGTCACCGAGAGCACCTGCGCCGCAAATGCTTCGTGCATATCGACGAAACTCGTGTCCTTGAGCTCCATGCCCGCGCGATCGAGCGCCTTGGGCATGGCGAGCGCCGGCCCGATCAACAGCTGATCGGCCGGATCGACGCCAACATACGCCCAGCTGCGCAGTGCCGCGAGGGGCTTGTATCCAAGCGAGCGGGCCTTGTCCTCGCTCATGAGTAGGACCGCGGCGGCGCCATCGGTTAGCGCGGACGCGTTGCCGGCCGTGACGGTGCCGTCCTTGGAGAACACAGGGCGGAGCTTCGAAAGCTTCTCGAAGGTCGTGTCGCCGCGCACGATATTGTCGGCGTAGACCCAACCACCGGAAGCCTCGACCGGGGTGACCTCGTCGTCGAAACGGCCCGAGGCGATCGCTGCTGCTGCGCGGTGGTGCGAGCGTTCGGCAAAATGGTCTTGCGCCTCCCGCGTGATCTCGTTGCGGCGAGCCATCGATTCTGCGGACTCGCCCATGACCTCACCGGTCGTGCGCTCCGCAATCTTGGGCATCTTGGGGAGTATTTCGGTGATCGGCATCATTTGCGAGAGGACCCCCAGATAGTCCGCCGGCGTGGCAGCCTTGCCGAATGCGAGGGGGGCCAGGGCATGAACCGCCTTCTGAGGCAGATTGAGGGGCGCGTTGCTGGTCGAATCTGACCCGCCGGCGATGACCACGTCGGCCTCGCCGCGTTCGATGGCCGCGGCCGCAAGAGTAACCGCCTGAAGCCCCGACGCGCATGCGCGGGTACACGTCATCCCTTCGACACCCGCTGGAAGGCGCAGATCGAGCGCGATCTCTCGCGCGATGTTCGGCGCGAGCGCAGGCAAGATCACGCCACCCCAAACGATGCTGTCGATCTCCTCATGAGGCAGGTCGGTGCGCTCGAGGAGCGTCCTTACCGCAATGTCGGCCAAGTCGATGCTGTCGAGCTTGAGGAACTTGCCGAACGCTTTGACAAAGGGAGTACGAACGCCGGTGACGATGACTGCACGCTGCTTCTTGCCCCAATTGCTTTTTTTCCTGGCCATCTTCATGCTCCTACGAGTGCGCCGCCACAGACGCGAACCGTTTCACCGGTTAGTCCGACGGCGCCAGGGGTCGAGAGAAAGGTAATCGCTTGGCCAACGTCTTCGGGCTTCCCGCCCTGCCCTACGGCGCTCAGGCGGCGCGCGCCCTCGCGAATCGCAACCGGCATCGCGCTGGTAAGCCGCGTCTCGATGAACCCCGGCGCGATCGCGTTGACGGTGATGCCCTTCTTGGCGAGTTTGGCCGAGAGCGCTTTGACGAAACCGACGATGCCCGCCTTGCTGGCCGAGTAGTTGGTTTGCCCGCGATTTCCGGCGATTCCCGACACCGAAGACAGGCATACGATGCGGCCGCCTGGGCGCAATACGTCGTTCGCGAGGAGCCGGTCGGTGATGCGGATCACGGCGCCAAGATTGATATCGACGGCCATGTCCCACCCATCGGGCTTCATACGGCCGAGCGTCTTGTCGCGCGTGACGCCCGCATTGTGCACGACGATGTCAACGCCGCCGAAGCGCTCCTGGAGCTCGTCAGCGATTCTTTCAGGCGCATTCTCGTCGGTGATGTCGACGAGGAGCGTCGAGCCACCGATGCGCTGCGCAACCTTGCTGCATGGGGCGTCGTCTGCAGGACGATCCAAGCACACCACGTGCGCGCCCTCCGCAGCGAGAAGCTCCGCTGTGGCTTCGCCGATACCGCGCGCGGCACCCGTCACCAATGCGACCTTGCCTCCAAGCACGTGTGTGTCGGGGGCTTCATCGCCCTTGGCGAGATTGGTGACATGAAACGGCTGACAGCTGATGAATGCGGAGCGGGGGGACAGAAGGAAGCGAAGCACGGGGCCGAGACGACGCTCCGCGCCATCTTCGACGAACACGCTGTTCGCGACCGAGCCGTTTGCTCCGATTTCTTTGGCGAGGCTACGGGTAAATCCTTCGAGGCCTGCACGGGCTGCCGCGCGAGCCGGCTTCTTGGCGTCCGAAGCCGGACGTCCGATGATCACCACACGTCCCGATCGATTGAGACGGCGAACCCAAGGATGGATGCAGTCGTAGAGTTGGCGAAGGTCGTCTGGCGATTGCAGACCGGTACCGTCGAAGACGATGGCGTCGATTCGCTCACCCTCGGGCGCCTCGCCCGGCCCGATACGGCGCGGAGCCCTCGCCCAGGCCTCACCCGGCCCGTTGTATGGCTCGAGAACTGCGTCCGTTTCGCCGACAACCCAGGGGTTCGCCCCGGCTTTGGTGAGGATCTCGGCCAGCACGGCCGACAGCGTACCGGTTCCGCAGACGAGCACCGTCTTGTCGTCGAGTGGCCGCTCTTCGTACGGGCCCTTCGCGCGCGCCAGCCTCTCTGGCACTGGAATCGGCAGACCAAGGGTCTTGATCAGCTTTCGTGCGTTTTGATTTTCGAGCAAAAGATCAGACATGCGAGCTCAGCTCCTCACTGAATAGGTTCCAACTAGATACGCAGGGCCGCCGGGCGCGTCGCCCACGAAGACGCTGTCGTCGTCGATGTAGAGGCCGACTTTGGCAGGGAGCACCAGCGGCCTCGTGAACTTCACGTCGATCGCTTCAAGCCGACCGACTTCGCCGGAGAAGAGCGAACGGTTCAACCCTTCGATGGCGCGGGCCATCGTGGAGAACCCGTGATTGATGACATTGCGAAAACCGGAGGCGCGGGCCGCAGGCGGAATCCAATGAATCGGGTTGAAGTCACCGGTGAGTTTTGCGAACTCGAGCCCAACGTGCGTCCCGAGCTTCCATCTCGCGAGCTCTTTGACCATGACGGGAACGCGCGGACGGTCGTCTTTGCGCTTGGCTGATTTGTCGCCCCCGCCGAGGGGGACGATGCCGTAAACGTCCGCGACGATCGCTTCGGGATGCGTCGAGGTGGACGTGATCGCGCGCTGGTGGATCACCGCACGGCGCCCGTTGTCGTCGATATCGAGGAGCTGCACCTTGAGCTCGTAGGGCTCGCCGAGCGGTAGCGGTGCGTTCATCTGGAGCCGGCACCCGCCGTTGAGAACACGCTGGATCGGGTACTGGAGGCCCTCGATTCCACGAGCCTGGAGCGGGAAAACCCACTGCGGGAACAAGTGCGCCGGGACCTCCGCTCGATACCAGGCCGGGTCGCCGCCCACGTGGCGGATGTAGTCGCGCACGAGGTCGGTCGGTCGCGCCGGAATCCTCGCGGACACGATCGGACCGGGGATCTGGGCGGGCTTTCCGTTCGCCTGCCCGGAGGCGCTCTTGGCAGCGACGAACGCAGCGCGAGCAAGCGCACCGAGCATTGGCCCCTGATGGAGGATGTAGCGCGAAGGTACAGCCATGAGCGATTCTCCCGAGTCGCCGGTGCAGCGGAGGGCCTGCCGCCCGACCCTGCCCTCTACCATTTGGTAGGGAGCCACGCAAACCCGGTCCGGCTGCTACGCTTCGGCGATGCGTAACCCGTTGATCCAACTCGGATTCGAGATTCCTTTCGACGAGGTCGAGGCTGTCCACGTGCAACCCGCAGTCGACGCATTGCTGGCCGACGCGCAGGCCGCGGTCGATGCGATTGCCGAAAGCGAAGCTCCTCGGACGTACGCCAATACGCTCGGTGCACTCGAGGAAGCGACCGAGCAGCTCGAGCGGGCCATGTCGGTGGTCGACCATCTCGAGAGCGTCGCCACGACAGACGCGTTGCGCGAAGCCTACAACGCGACGCGCCCGCGAGTGAGCGCATTCTGGTCGGAGCTGGCGATGAACGATGGCCTCTATCAGGCGATGCGCGCGTTCGCGGCGACCGACGACGCGCGGGCGCTGCCTCCAACCGAAAAGCGCTTCTTGGACAAGACCTTGGACGACTTCCGGCGGCACGGTGCGGAGCTCAGTCCTGAGGACAAGGACAAGCTCCACGCGATCGACATCGACCTCACGAAGCTCACGACGCAATTCTCGCAGAACGTGCTGGACGAGACGAACGCGTTCGAGCTGGTCATCACGGACGAAAGCAAGATCGCTGGGTTGCCGGAGAGCGCGAAGCAAGCCGCGGCAGAGAATGCGGCCGTAAAAGGCGTTGAGGGCTGGCGCTTCACGTTACACGCGCCGAGCATGATTCCGGTACTAACGTACTTGGACGACGCCGGCATCCGCGAACACGTGTGGAGGGCGTATAACACGCGGGCCGTCTCGGGCGCGCGCGACAACCGGCCGATCATCGGACGTGTCCTCGAACTGCGTGGGGCCAGGGCGAAGCTCCTCGGATACGCGGATTTCTCGGACCTCGTGACCGAAGACCGAATGGCGAAGGTCGGAACGAAGGCGAAGGCGTTCATCGACGACCTGCGCGCGCGGACTGAGGGCGCCTTCGAACGCGAGAACCGCGAGCTCCAGGCCTACCGCATGGAGATTGAAGGCGACTCGGCCCGGGCGCTCGAACCTTGGGACGTGGCCTACTACTCGGAGAAGCAACGCCAGGCCAAGTACGACTTCAACGAGGAAGACCTGCGGCCCTATTTCCCCCTCGGCGGCGTGCTCGATGGGCTCTTCGCTACCGCCCAGGCACTCTACGAGATCGAAATCGTAGAGCGAGACGCGGCCGTATGGGACCCGGAGGTCAAGTCGTATGCGATCCGGAGTCGGGACGGCACGATGATCGCCGCGTTCTACGTCGATCTGTTCCCGCGTGAAAACAAACGCGGCGGGGCCTGGATGAACTCGCTGATCAGCGCGGCCTATCACGAAGAGCGACCGCTGCCGCACCTCGGCTTGTTCTGTGCGAACGTCAACCCGCCCGTGGGTGGCAAGCCGGCACTACTGACGCATCGCGAAGTCGAAACCCTTTTTCACGAGTTCGGGCACCTCCTCCATCACTGCTTCAGCAAGGTGAGCGTTCGAGGCCTCGCGGGCACCAACGTCGCGTGGGATTTCGTCGAATTACCCTCTCAGATCATGGAAAACTGGTGTTGGGAGCGGAGCGGGCTCGACTTATTTGCCGCGCACTACGAGACCAACGAACGAATTCCCGACGAGCTCTACGAGAAGATGGTGCGCGCACGAACCTACCGCGCCGCCAACGCACAGATGAGGCAGTTGGGGTTTGCAGCTGTCGATTTGGCGCTTCACCAGAGCTACGACCCGGCCGCAGACGGCGACGCGATGGCGTACGCGCGGGACATTCTGCAGGGACATTCCGCGACCACGCTCCCCGGGGACTACGCGATGCTCGCGGGCTTCGGGCACATCTTCGCGCACCCGGTGGGATACGCGGCCGGGTACTACAGCTACAAGTGGGCGGAAGTGCTCGACGCGGACGCCTTCACCCGCTTCAAGAAGGAAGGCATCACCAATCCCGAGGTCGGGCGCGCGTTTCGGGAGACCATTCTATCGAAGGGCAACAGCCAAGACGCGGAGAAGCTCTACCTAGATTTCATGGGCCGGGGCCCGAAGCTCGATCCCTTGCTGGAACGCGCCGGGCTCTCATAGCCGAGCTACTTCGCTACGGCGTGTAGGTCGACCGATACGGCGATATCGTTGGCAACCTTCAGTCGAACGATCGACGGCACCGAGATCATGTGGTCTTCGAGCGTCACGGTGAACTGGGCTTTGATGTGCATCCCGGCGTCGGACCACTTCACGCTTCCGCTCGCAATGACGGGCTTGGTGATCCCGTGGACGGTGAACTTGCCCTTGACCTGAACCTTGGTCTCTTTGTTCTTCTTGAGCTCTGCAGAGCCCTTCTTGCCCAGAATCACTTCGGTGATCTGAAAATGAATGTTGGGGTGCTTCTTCGCATCGAGCCACCCATCCCCCTGGAGGTGCTCGTCGCGGAGGTCGTTGTCGGTTCGCAGCGACACGACGGGCGACTTGAAGGAGCCCTTGGTCTTGGTGATGTCCGCCGGGTCGATCGTCAGTTTGCCCGTCACTTTGGAGGTCTTGCCGGTCATCGTCTCGAGCGGAGCGTCAGAGACGAACGTCACGCGGCTCTTGCCGTCGTCACGGACTCGGTAGGTGGTGCTATCGGCGCGTGAGATCGTCGGAGCCGCCATGCACATGGCCAAGATCAGGCTGACTCTCGTGGCGTTCTTCATCATTCGCTTGTTCCCCTTTTCCCTTCGAGCATGCCGCTTTTGGACGCGAGCAACCCCTCGGTATTCACGCTGCGGCTACTATCGGGGCCGTCTCGTGGAACGTCCAATTCTCGTTGTCTCGCTCGGCGCGGCCAAGCTCCCATTCGTCGCGAAAGAGGGCAACAGGGCGATGGTCTTGGTCTAGTACGGCCAACGGGATTCGCTTGGCCCTGAGCTCGGCGCAGTCCGTCGCGCCTTCGACCCAGCGTGCGTGCTGGTACGGAAGCAGATCGAAAGTCACCCTCGCGCCGTACTCGTGCTCGAGGCGAAACATGAGCACGTCGAACTGCAGACGACCGACCACCCCGCAAACCGGGTCCTTTTCGCGCCCGGGCTCCATGAAGAGCTGCACGGTGCCTTCCTCGGAAAGCTCCCGGATTCCCTTCTGAAGCTGCTTGCGCTTGAGCGGGTCGAGGAGCTGTAAGCGCCCGAAGTGTTCGGGGGAGAACAAGGGGACCGCGTCGAAGCTCATCGGCCCATTCGTCGACAGTGTGTCACCGATGCGAAACAGTCCCGGGTCGTACAAACCCACGATGTCGCCCGCGAACGCTTCTGTCACGCTCTCCCGCTCTTGAGCGAAGAACTGCTCGGCACGATTGAGCCGAATCGCCTTGCCGAGCCGGAAGTGGTGCACACGCATGCCTCCCTCGAACTTGCCGGAGCAAATACGCGCAAAAGCGATGCGGTCGCGGTGCGCCGGGTCCATGTTCGCCTGCACTTTGAAGACGAATGCGCTGAAGCGATCATCGCCGGGGCTGACAGTGACGCCGCCGGTCGCCTCGCGTTGGCCCGGGGGAGGACACAGGCCCTTGAACGAGTGAAGGAAGGGTTCGACACCGAAGTTCGTGAGTGCGCTCCCGAAGAAGACGGGCGTGATTTGCCCAGCGAGAAATCGTTCTTCGTCCCACTCCTCACCTGCGCCGTCGAGAAGCTCCACTTCGTCGCGAAGGGTTTGAGCCGCCTCTTCACCGAGGAGTGCGTCGAGCTCCGGGTCGTCGAGGCCGGTCACCTTCATCTCCGCTCGCTTGGCGTGCCCCTCGGCTGACCGCTCGAACCGCAGGACGAGCTTGTTGATCCGGTCGTAGACGCCTTGGAACAGGTCGCCGCTTCCAATCGGCCACGTGAAAGGGACCGTGCTCACCCCGAGCACATCTTCCACCTCGCTCATCAGCGCGAACGCGTCGCGCGCCGGACGGTCCATCTTGTTGATGAACGTGACGACCGGCGTGTTTCGCATACGACACACGTGAAAGAGCTTGCGCGTCTGCTGTTCCACACCCCTCGCGGCGTCGAGGATCATGATCGCGCAGTCGGCCGCCATGAGGGTCCTGTAGGTGTCTTCGCTGAAGTCGTTGTGGCCCGGCGTGTCCAACAGGTTCCAGCGAATGTCGTCGTACTCGAACTGCAGCACCGATGTGGTGACCGAAATGCCACGTTGCTTCTCGAGCGCCATCCAATCGCTGACCGCCGACCGCTTCGCCTTGCGCGACTTCACGGCGCCGGCCGCATGAATCGCGCCCCCGTAAAGCAGCAGCTTCTCGGTCAACGTGGTTTTTCCGGCGTCTGGATGCGAGATGATCGCAAAGGTACGCCGTCGCTCGAATTGATTCTGGCCCATGCCCGGGCGCCAAGATAGCTACTGTCGTCGGTTGCGCCAGTCTGCGAACGTGCTGTGATGGCTGCTGCCGATGGCAGGGCTGTTTCCAGACCTCGAGCCTTACGACTCCGGACACCTGCGCGTCGATTCGGTTCATTCGGTGTACTACGAGCAATGCGGCAATCCGGGAGGAAAGCCTGCCGTTTTCGTACACGGGGGGCCGGGCGGCGGGTCGAGCTCGGTGCATCGGCGCTTCTGGGACCCGGCCGTGTACCGCATCGTTCTCTTCGACCAGCGCGGCTGCGGCCGCAGCACGCCCCACGCCGAGCTCCGCAACAACACGACCTGGGACTTGGTCGACGACATGGAGCAAATCCGCGAACACCTCAGCATCGATCGATGGCAGCTGTTCGGGGGGTCGTGGGGAAGCACGCTCGCGTTGGCCTATGCCCAGCAGCATCCCGAACGCGTCACCGACATGGTGTTGCGTGGCATCTTTCTCCTGCGGGAGCGCGAGATTCACTGGTACTATCAGGAAGGCGCGAGCCGAATCTTCCCGGAAGCCTGGCAGAAGTATCTACAGCCTATTCCGCCGGACGAGAGGGACGACATGGTCGGCGCCTACTACCGCCGACTAACGAGTAACGACCGACCCGAGCGCATCCAAGCCGCCCGCGCGTGGAGCATGTGGGAAGGGAGCACCAGTAGGCTCGTCCCCGACCCGGAGCTCATCGAACGAACCGGTGACGAAGCGTTCGCCGAGGCTTTCGCACGCATCGAGTGCCACTACTTCATCAATGGCGGCTTCTTCCAGGAAGACAACCAGCTCCTACAGAACATGGACCGCATCCAGCACATCCCGGCCGTGATCGTCCAGGGCCGCTACGACGTCGTCTGTCCCGCCGAAACCGCATACGAGCTTCACCAAGCCTGGCCCAACAGCAAGTTGATAGTGGCGCCCAAGTCCGGCCACTCCGCCCTAGAGCCAGAAATCACGACCCAACTGGTAGCGGCCACGAGCGGACAGAATTCAGGCCCGTAAGCAGTTGAAATCAGGCTGCTTGGGGAGCAGGAGCCTGTCCCCGGTTAGCGGGAGAATTTTCGGTATTTGATTCGGTGGGGGACGTCGGCGTCCGTGCCTAGGCGGGCTTTGCGGTCGGCGGCGTAGTCGGCGTAGGAGCCCTCGTGCCAGATGACTCGGCTGTCGCCTTCGAAGGCGAGGATGTGAGTGCAGATTCGGTCGAGGAACCAGCGATCATGGCTGATGATCAGGGCGCAGCCGGGGAAGCCCAAGATCGCCTCCTCCACCGAGCGAAGGGTTTCGACGTCGATGTCGTTGGTGGGCTCGTCGAGCAGCAGGACGTTGCCGCCGCTCTTGAGCAACTTCGCCAAATGGACTCGGTTGCGCTCGCCACCGGAAAGACTCTTGACCGGCTTCTGTTGGTCGCTACCGCGGAAGTTGAACCAGCCGACGTAGGCGCGTGACTTCACCGTGCCGCCCCCGATTGGGATCTCGTCGACGCCGCCCGTGATCTCGTCGAAGACGTTGTTGCCGTCTCCAAGCGCGTCGCGACTCTGATCGACATAGGAGAGCGTCACGGTGTCACCCGTGATGATCGTCCCCGAGTCGGGCGTCTCTTCGCCCACCAACATTCGGAACAACGTGGTCTTGCCCGCGCCGTTGGGACCGACGATGCCTACGATCGCGCCACGCGGCACGAGAAAGCTCATGTCTTCGAAAAGGAGCTTGTCCCCGTAGGCTTTGCTCACCCCGCTGACTTCGAACACCTGCGTGCCGAGTCGAGGCCCTGGCGGAATGCGAATCTCGTTTGCGTCGGTACGAGCCTTGGCAGCGTCCGCGACCAGGCTCTCGAACGCAGTGATACGCGCTTTGCTCTTGGCCTGTCTGGCCTTGGGCGACGAACGCACCCACTCGAGCTCTCGGGCGATTCTGCGCTTGCGAGCGCTGTCCTTCTTGCCTTCTTGGGCAAGCCGAGCCTCCTTGGCCTCGAGCCACTGAGAGTAGTTGCCCTCAAAAGGGTGCGCCTCACCGCGATCGAGCTCGAGTATCCACTCGACGATCTCGTCCAGGAAATACCGATCGTGGGTGACGAGGATCACGCAACCCGGGTACTTCTGCAGATACCCCTGCAACCAGGCAACCGATTCAGCGTCGAGATGGTTGGTCGGCTCGTCCAGCAGCAAGAGCTCGGGCTTCTCGAGCAACAAGCGGCACAGTGCGACCCGTCGCTTCTCGCCACCCGAAAGCAACTTCGGATCGGCGTCAGGTGGGGGCAGGCGAAGCGCATCCATCGCGATCTCGAGCGTACTCTCGAGGTTCCAACCGTCGGCGGCCTCGATCTTGTCCTGAAGCGCTCCCTGCTTGTCGAGCAACTTGGCCATTTCGTCGTCGCTCATCGGCTCGCCGAGCTTCATGCTGAGCTCGTTGAACTCGTCGAGGAGTGCTCGCACCGGAGCTACACCTACCTCCACGGCCTCCAAGACCGTTTTGGCATCGCCAAGGTCCGGCTCCTGAGACAGGTACCCCACCCTCGCGCCGGGACGAAGCCAGGCCTCGCCTGTGAAGTCCTCGTCCACGCCCGCCATGATCCGAAGCAGCGTCGACTTTCCGGTGCCGTTGACACCAATGACCCCTATCTTCGCGTTCGGAAGGAACGAAAGGTAGAGGTCCTCGATGATTTTCTTGTCCGGGGGATGAACTTTCGTGACCCCCTTCATCGTGAAGATAAAATCTGCCATGGACTATTGAGCGGTGCGTCTCCTCGCCAGCCACATAGCAACGATGGACAGCGCAATCCAACCGAATGAGGCGGCCTTCGCAGCGCCCACGGAGCAACCATCGGGAGTCACCACAGCACTGGTGGCGCCGCCCTGCCGATCGCCCGGTGCGGGCTCGCTCTTGGTCGAGAGGTCGACAGTCCCCGCCTCGAGGTCGAGCTCGGGAATGTCGGTTTGGATCAGGCTCGGTAGCTGGTTGGTGAGCGTCTTGGTCGCGATGCCTTCGAGCGCGGTGTTGCCCGCTGCAAAGGGCCGAGGGCTCGGTCCACGCGGCGGACCGCCCCAACTCCCACGCCGAGGGTTCTCACAAGTGAGCTCGTCCTCCCAGCGGTGCAGGATCACGTATCGCCCCTGGAAGTTGTTGACGCTCGATGCCTGCGCACGCCGCTCCCCGAGCTCCCCCTGCTGATCAGGCATCCCCCGTCCGCCCACGATTGGACCGGCCGCGCGAAAGACGAGGTCCTCATCGAGGCCGTCCTTGTCGTAGCGGTAGTGCAACCGTGTCAGCACGAAACCATACGGTTGAAACGACGGTCGTCGTGAGCGACGGGGCACGACGCCTGGAATATCGGAGTACGGATCCTGCTCGGCGGGCACGATCACATCACCACCCAAGAGTGCAAGCTCGTCCGGCCTCAACGGAGGCTCGGGACACGGATCGCACGTCGTCGCGTCCCACGCGTACTCCGTCACGACCGCACCCGGGTTCTTCTCGGTCGTTCGCTCGAACAACGCATCATAGAACGCGCCAAAGCTCTCCCGGACACGGTCCTCGACGCGAATGTTGGTCGGAATCGACGCGTTCTTGTAGTTCGCGACCTCGTAGCGCTGCCTCTTGCCGAGGATGTGTACGATGAGGTCCTGCTTCCCTGCGCTATTGAGCAAGCCAAGCCGCACCGGCAGCGTAAACGTCGGGGCATCGTAGTGGAACCGAAGTGGCGACAGAACCGCCTTGCCGTCACGGAATTTCACCTTGGTGGAGTCGACCCTTGCGACGAAAAATTTCGTGTTCTGCTCCACGTAGGGCCGCAACACGGCCTTGGCCCCCTTCGGAATGTTGTACTCGTTCTTGCGAAGCCATTTTTCGAGCCCGCCAGAATCGTTCGCGCTCAAGACGACGATGTCGTACTCGGCGACGGTGAACTCCGCTTCGATCGTCACGCCGAGGCGCGCATCGGACTCGTCCGCCGCAGACGCTTTCATTCGCCTAGCCATCGGTGCGCTCCCCGCCAACGCCTCATACGCGACCAGCTGACGGCAGGGATCTTGCTCCCAGTACTCAACCAGCCGTGGCGCCGCGAGCTTGTCCACGCGCGCGAAGATCTCCCGCGGCAACGTCTTGACGTTCTCTTCCTGCAGCACGACCGGAACCGGGACGATCATGGCGAAGTCTTCCGGCGGGCCTTGGTAGTTGTTCTGCATCGACAGCACCGTTCGCGTGCCCTCGCGCATCATCACGACCATCGTCGCGTTGTTGTAGAGAGACGCGTCGGCCCCGCTCACATAGAACCCACAGAACGCGTGCGACGTAGTCGGCCAAGCCATACCCACGCATAGACCCAGAACAGCGATTGCTTGCTTCATTGATTACTCCTCATGTGCCCTGGTAGACGCACGAGGCCGCGGTTTGGATCTATGATTGGAAAAACTGCGCGATTACGGCGAGATGGCGACTAGCTCGATGTCGAACACCACGGTGCGGCTAATTCTTGATCTCGAGCAGTTCGACATCGAAGACCAGCATCCCGGCAGGACGCCCGGCGCGGCCCTTGTATGCCAGGTCCTCCGGAATCCAAATCCTGCGCGTCTCGCCAACGACCATGAGCTGCAGGCCTTCGGTCCAACCAGGGATGACTTGATTCAGACCGAACGTGGCCGGGTTTCCGCGCACGACGGAGCTATCGAACATCTTCCCGTCAGTCGTCCATCCCGAGTAATGGACGGTCACGACGCTGGTGGCGACGGGATGCTCGGTGCCGCTGCCCTTGGAAAGGACGCGGGACGCAAGGCCGGACTTGGTCTTCTTCGCTTTCTTTGGAATCTTGGCGACGTCTTTGGGCGTGTCCGGCGGCTTCGGCGCTTCCTTGAAGCTGATGAGCTCGATATCGAACACTAGGGTGCCTCGTGGCGGGCCCATCGCTGCATGCGGATCGTTCGTAGTAGCCTCGCCGTAGGCAAGATCACCGGGGATCCAAAAGCGGCGCTTCTCGCCCGTGACCATCAGCTGCACGCCTTCGGTCCAACCTTTGATGACACGATTGAGAGCAAACTCGGCCGGCCGGCCTCGCTTCACCGAGCTGTCGAACATGCGGCCCTCCGTCGTCCAACCGGTGTAGTTGACGGTGACGACGTCCGCTTCGGCTGGGTGCTTATCCCCGGTGCCTTCTTGCAGCACAGTCCACGCGAGACCCGACTCGCTGCTCTTGGCGCCCTCGGGCGGCGCAGCAACATCTGGAGGAGCTGGAATGCCGGACGGCGCAGCGCCCTTGGCGACGACCTTTGCCGTTGCGCCTTCGTCGACGGTGGCTTCGGGCGCTTCCGCCGGCGCCTCATCGGCGGCGGGCTCACCTTCGGCAGGCGCGGAGTCACTGCTCTTGCAGGCGGTCAGCGCGGCGGCGAACACCACGCAGCAAAGAAGGGTCCAGACGTTTTTCATGGGGGCGTCGTAGCCGACTGCACGCGCGCTGTCTACTTCTCAAGCTGCGGCGGGATTTCCGATGTTACGACGACTTCGACGACCTCGCCTTCCACCTCGATCACGTCCTGGGGACCACGGGGAGGCCCGGTGTATCCAGGTGCATACACTTGTACTCGCCCCGCCGCGATTTGCCGCTCGAACCAAACCCGGACGAACCTCGCAATGACGCGACGCGTGAGCGGCATGACCATCGAAAGGCCGGCGACGTCAGTCAGGATTCCAGGTGTGATCAGCATCAGTCCGCCGATGAAGATCAGGAGCCCGTCGATGACACCGTCCTTCGGCAGCTGCTGACGCGCCATTGCCTCCTGCCAACGGCGAAGCACCTTGGCGCCCTCGAGGCGGGCGAACCACGCGCCGAGCGCTCCTGTCAAAAGCACCAAGCCTATGGTCGGCACCGGTCCGAGCATCCGCCCGATCGCGATCAGGAGATACAGCTCGACGAGCGGAACGACCGTGAATAACAGAAAAAGGCGACCCACAGGCCGAACCTAAGTCCGATCCGGGGCCCGCGCTACCCAGGCGACCGCGCACACGACCCTTCGGCGGCCCGCGTGTTTGCTTGGCGTCGCGCTGCATCTGCCGTACACCCGGCCGCATGAAGGCGCCGGCAGACGAATCGATGAGCCCGAAATGGGGACTGCGGTGTTTGCTGGGTGGCGTGCTGATGGGGCTTGCCAACCTCGTTCCCGGTATCAGCGGCGGCACCATGCTTCTCGCAGCCGGGATCTATCCCCGCTTCATTGAAGCATTGGCTGATCTCAGCGGGCTCCGCTTGCGGAAGAGCTCGTTCTTCGTCTTGGGTCTCGTGGGCGCCGCCGCGGCGGCTGCGATTCTGTTGGGCGCCGGCCCAGTCAAAGACGCGGTCGTCGAACATCGATGGGCGATGTACAGCCTGTTCATCGGGCTGACGCTCGGGGGCGTTCCTGTGCTTTGGCAGATGGCGCGACCGGCGACGCACAGTTTTTGGATCGGCACGGCAGCCGGGCTCTTCGTGATGGTGGGACTCGCATGGCTGCAGGTCTACGGCACGAGCTCCGAGGCAACTCGCGAAGGCGCCCCGATCATGTTCTTCGCGGGCATCGCGGGTGCGAGTGCGATGATTCTCCCCGGCGTGAGCGGCGGCTATCTGCTGTTGGTGCTGGGCGTGTACGTCCCCGTCCTGAGTGCGGTCCACACGCTCAAAGAAGCGCTCAAGGCCGGCGAGCTGGCGAGCGCGTCGGACGCGATTCTCGGTGTCGTCCTCCCGGTTGGCATCGGCGTCGCGATCGGCGTCTTGCTGATCAGCAATCTGATCAAGGTCGTCCTCGAGCGCTACGAGCAGCCAACATTGGGCGCACTCATGGGACTTCTCGTCGGCGCGGTATTCGGCCTGTGGCCCTTCCAGGAAGGTGTAGCCCCGAGGGTCGGCGAGGTGTTCAAGGGACAGATATTGACGGCGGAGGGGCTTGCCGCGCTCGGACCGGAGAAGTACCCGACCGAGTTCTTTGCGCCCACCTTCACCGACGTGATGATGGCGCTAGGACTGGTCGGCGCCGGCTACATGATCACGACCCTGGTCGCCCGCGTGGGCGGCGCCAAGCCGGCACGCTAGCCTGCAATCAATTATTGAGTAGCTCGTCGCACTCTGCGCTGATGTAGCCGAGTGCCACCAACTGACGGCAGAGCTCTGGCGTCATTTCCTGCTTTTCCTCCGTCAGGCCCCGCTTTTTCTTGCCGGAGGAGCTGCCGGAGGCGGCCAGCCAGTCGCCGCGATTCTCAGCGCCGAGAAACTGCCCATGAAGAGTTCGCAGATAGCGCTGGGCAATGGGCTGCTTGCTGCCGTCGAGCTCTGTCTGCTCCCAGTAATCGTTCTCGAGGTCGAACATGACTTGTGAGAGATTGCCTCGAATGATCATCTTCCAATCACCACCACGAATCACCCGGCGGTGCTCGAGGAAGTCGCTGAACGCCACGTACGGACCCGCAGGCCAGTCGCCCCGCATGAAGCCAAGCAAGCTGTGGCCCTCGAACTTGTCTGGAATCGGAACCCCCGTAGCCTCCAGCACCGTCGGCCCAATGTCCATCGTGCTGACGACCGGCCCGATCCGCGTGCCCGCCGGAATGACCCCCGGCCACCGGAACATGAGCGGCACACCGAGGAGCTCTTGATACACGGAGTGACCGTGGCCCCAAGAGCCGTGCTCCTGGAACTCTTCGCCGTGGTCTGACGTCACCACGACGATGGTGTTCTCGTCGAGCCCAAGCTCCTGGAGCTTCACGAGGAACTTCCCAAAGTACTCGTCGTGGTAACTGATCTCCCCATCGTGCAGTGCCTCGATGTGCTCCTTGTCCCGCTTCGTGAACGCGTACTTCTTCGGGTTCTTCTTGGCGTCGTCGAGCATTAGATGCGTGCGACGGTTCTTTACCTGGCCGTTGTACGGCTTCGGATCGTACATCTCGAGAAACTTGGCGGGTGGATCGTAGGGCACGTGGGGATCGATCGTTTGGATGTAAACGAAGAACCGGCCGTCCTTGTTCTTCTCGATCCAGCCCTCTGCCTCGCCGAACACGTTGGACGCATTGGTGTTGCGCGCCTCGCGAATGTAATTGGTGTAGTGATCCCATCCCTTGTCGAAGCCGAATGCATTCGAGACGTACCCGTTGGCGATGAAACTCGCGGTCTTGAATCCGGCCTTTTGGTAGACCTGGCTCAGCATCAGCGCAGACTTAGGAAGCTTCGAAGCGTCTTGCTTCGTCTTGTGCGTCGCCGGATGAAGCGAAGTCAGAATGCTGGCGACCGAGGGCTTGGTCCAGTTCTCCGGCGATTGCGACCTCTCGAAGAGCGCGCCCTGTGAGGCGAATGTGTCGATCGTGGGGGTCTTTACGCGAGTCTTGGGGTAGTAAACCTGCAGCTT
>CBDURI010000020.1:0-18339 GCA_965369435.1 uncultured bacterium | reverse complement strand
CAGCAGACTGCCGATCGTCGAAGAACCGGCGAGTTCTCTTCGTTCGGACGGCAGCCGCAACTACGTGCACCCGGCCGACGTGGCGGGCCGCTTCACGCGGCTCCGTTACATCGTCTTCACCGTCCTGATCGCGGTCTACGTCGTCTTGCCGTTCGTGAAGGTCGGAGGGCATCCGGCGGTGTTCATCGACATCGTGAACCGCCGCTTCTATCTGTTTGGCGCCGTGTTCAACGCCCAGGACTTTTGGCTCGTCTTCTTCCTGCTCAGCGGCGTCGGCCTCACACTCCTGACCGTCACCGCGATCAAGGGTCGCCTGTGGTGCGGGTACGCGTGCCCGCATACCGTCTTTCTCGAAGGCGTCTTCCGGCGGGTCGAGCGACTGATTGAGGGTCCTAGAGCGCAACGCCTGAGGCGCAACGCCGCCGGCCTCAGCTTCGACAAGCTCTGGCGCAAGCTGCTCAAGCACGGGATCTACATCGTGCTCGCGCTCCTGCTCTCGCACGTGTTCATCAGTTATTTCGTGTCGCTCCCCTCGGTCGTCGACATGGTCCAGCGGAACCCGGCCGCGCACCCGACAGCGTTCACCTGGGTCATCGTGATGTCGGGCATCCTCTACCTCAACTTCAGCTGGTTCCGCGAACAGCTTTGCTTGATCATCTGCCCCTATGGCCGCCTGCAATCCGTGATGACCGACCGCGACACCATGGTAATCGGCTACGACTGGAACCGCGGTGAGCCCCGAGGCAAGGCAAGCAACCCCGAAAACGGAGACTGCGTCGATTGCAAACGCTGCATCGTCGTCTGCCCTACGGGCATCGATATCCGCAACGGTCTTCAAATGGAGTGCGTCGGCTGTGCGGCATGCGTCGACGCCTGTGACGAGATCATGGAAAAAGTCGGGACGTCACAAGGCTTGATCCGCTACGACTCGCTCAACGGCCTGGAAGGCAAACCCAAGCACTTCGGGAGGCCGCGCCTCTTTTTCTACGGGGGGATCGCGACGCTTTGGCTCATCGGGTCGGTCTTTGCCTTCGCGCAAAGCTCGGCGTTTGAAGCCAACGTCCTGCGGCACGAAGGCGCGCCCTTCTTCGTCGCCGAGGGCCAGATCCGCAACTCCCTGCGGATCCACCTCGTCAACAAGACAGGCCAAAAACAAACTTTTCTCATCGAGCCAGAATCCGAGAGCGGCATCGAGTACATCATCCCGCAGAAGCGCATCGAGCTCGAGTCCCTCGGAAGCACCTATCTGCCGATCCTCGCCATCCTCCCGGCCGACGAGATGCGCCCAGGCTTGAAGGTCCAGGTCACTATCACCATGGAGGGGCGCGACGACAGCAAGGCCAGTCGCCTGGTCGAAGCGCCATTCGTTGGCCCCAGCTCGTAACTAGCTCCGAGCTGCGCTGGGCTAGTTACGGTCTAGGGCACCGACATCACGATTGCACCGCTCTTGTGCACGAGCTCGTGGGACACGCTTCCGAGGACGGTTCGGGCGACCGCACCCTTCCCCGTCGTGCCGCAGAGAATCAGGGGCGCGTCGATCTCACGAGCTAGCGCAACGACCGTGTCCGCCGGATGGCCGCGCAGCGCATGGCATTGCATCGAGAGGTCGTCTGTCTTGATGGTCCCGCAGGTCCGCATCTCGAGCAGCTGACGCAGATCTTCGATTTCCTTGCTTGCCGCGGACGGATCGGACTCTCGAGAGTCGAGCACCGTAACGACATGAACGTCGGCCTTCAACTGCCGCCCCATGAACACCGCTAGCTCGAAAGCCCGCCGCGCGGGGTCCGAAAAATCATACGCCACAATCAAACGCGGAATCAGCGACATGGCCTAGTCTCCATCTTTCGGTTTGTTGTCACATCGGCCGCGCACCACCAATACGGGACACGGCGCATGGCGTACGACTCGCTCCGCCACACTGCCGAGGAAGGCTCGGGAGAGCCCGCTTCGGCCATGGGAGCCGAGAATGAGGAGGTCGGCGCTCTCATCTTCGGCCATCTCGACCAGGGCCCGGCCCGGGGACGGGTGCTGAATCACGCTGAGCTCCACTTCTGGAACGCCCTTGAGAAGCTCGGCGGTCTTGCCGGTGAGAGTCTCGCGAATCGCGGCTTCGATCTCGAGGCGAACGCTGCGGTCGAGGAGGTCGGGGCGCGACCACACGACAGGCGGGACGTTCGGTGTTGGGTCGAACACGTGCGTAACGAGCACGCGGGCCTTGAACATCTTGGCGTAGAGTGCCGCGGCCCGTAGCGCCTCGTCCGAGATGTCGGAGAAGTCTGTGCCGACGAGAATCGTTTGTGGTTGGTCCATGATTGTACCCCTGCGCATCAAGCTTCGTGCCAGGCGACTGACACGGTTTTTGGGCGGTAAGCATAGCGAAGAAAACGCAGGTTCTGCGAAAGATTCCGACACGGCGCAGAACTTGCGTGCACCTCAAAGCGAAATGCTGCTAAACCCCTGGCGCGGTCCTTGCAGAATATCAAACCATGAACGACCAACCGTTGATGCCCTCCGAGGTTCGACAAAAGGTGCTGAGCCAGCACCGGGAAATCGAGCAGATGCTCTCGGAGCTCGAGACCGGCGTCGCCCAACTTGGTACGGGGGCCGTGGATGCCGGACAGGTCAAACGCGCGGCGTACGCCCTGCGCGGCATTCTGGAGCTGCACATGAACTTCGAAGAAGCTCACTTGGCGCCCGCCATCGAACAGGCCGACGGCTTCGGCCCCGAACGCGTCCGGCACCTGTACTCCGAACATGCCGACCAGCGCAAACAGCTCGATGCGCTAGTGGATGCGATTCGGGAGGCAGGCTCGCCCGACGACCTCGCCTCGGGCGTGGCCAAGCTAGCCGCCATGCTGCGAGTCGACATTGAAGAAGAGGAGCGCGAATACGTGACCGACACTCTCCTCCGCGACAGCATCATCCCAAGCGACACCTTCGGCGGCTAGGTCGCCGCGCACAATAGAGGCAGAGGACCCCACATGCAGATCAATCAAATCCTCGTACCCACAGATTTCTCGGAGAACGCTCGACACGCAGTGAGCTACGCGGTCGAGCTGGCCAAGCAATGCTCCGCGAAGCTCCACCTCCTTCACACCCCGGTGGTTCCGACCTACCTGCTCATGGACCTGTCGTATAGCCCAGGCCCGGAGGCCGTGACTCGCATCCTCAACGAGGCGCAAGATGCCCTCGACGAGCAGGGCGAAATCGTCAGGGCCGCCGGCGTGGAGCACTTCACGGCGATTCGAGAGGGAACGGTCCACGAGGTAATTCGGGACTACGCCAAAGAGCACGACGTCGACCTCGTCATCGTGGGCACTCACGGTCGCACCGGTGTCTCGAAACTGATGTACGGCAGCGTGACGGAGCGGGTCATCAAGACAGTCCACACACCGATCATCGTCATCCCGCCCGAGGGCGGTGTGATGCCGAGCTCGATCGTGATATCGTTCGACTTCTCGGCTCCGTCCAGGCGCGCTGCGGAGGTTGCTCGAGCGATCCACGGTGTCTTCCACGGTCCGCTGCACATGGTGCACTGCTACCTAGACGTCTGGGGCGAGTACACGGACCGCGGCGCCGTGGTCGGAGAAGCCGCAGAGAAGCGTCGGGAGGCGCTACACCTCGGGCTCGACGAAATGCTTCAAACCGAAGCCAAGGAGCTTTTCTCGATCGACGCACAAGCGATCCAGACGCACCTAGTCACGGGAGACCCGACCGAGGGCATCCTCCGGGTCGCTGATGACGTCGGGGCGACGCTGATCTGCGCCGGCACCACGGGCAAGAGCGGCATCGAGCGCCTCCTCATCGGAAGCGTCGCTAGACGGCT
The DNA here is from genome assembly GCA_965369435.1 of uncultured bacterium. Taxonomy (GTDB): domain Bacteria; phylum Myxococcota_A; class Polyangia; order Polyangiales; family Houyiibacteriaceae; genus SG8-38. The sequence goes on along the minus strand of CBDURI010000020.1, from coordinate 14,513 downwards.
CCTTCAAGATGCCAAGGTGCCCCTGCTTCTCACCCACGACGATAGCTGAAAGCGCCGTGTCTGGAACGAGCGCTCGGACAGTGCATAACGGAAGCATCATGGTCGGGCGGGTCATCGTAGTGGGGCTAGCGATCGCGCTGTCGGGCGGTTGCGACTGCGAGCCGAAGGGCCCACCTCAGGAGGAGGCAACGCCCGAGGGCTTTGACGCCGTCATGAGAGACCACGCCGCGCTCTCGGTCGTGGCACGAAATGCTCTGATTCGGGGCGACCTCCCCGTCGCGCAGCAAGCGATGCGCAAGCTGGGCTTTTTCATGGAGCACGTCCCCTTCCCCAAACAAGGCAAGGAGTACGCGCGCATCACCCGGGAACTCGCGAGCCAAGTGCGGGAAGCGGGCGACCTCGAAGAGGCATGCATGGCGTTTGCGCGGCTCTCGTACGCATGCGGGCAATGCCACCACGCCCTCGACCGCGGACCCCCAATGAAGCTCGACCCAACACCGGAAGGCCAAGACCTGACGATGCACATGCGACGGCACTATTGGGCGATCGAGCGGATGTGGGAGGCGCTATTGAGTGACTCGCCGGAGACCTTCCAAATGGCAGCCAGGATGCTCGCCGAGGCGCCGCTGCACGGGTCACATGAACCCGACACCGAGAGCCACGCAGGCGCCACGCGTCTCGGTTACGAGGTTCACGACCTTGCGTTCGCCGCCGCAGTCGAAGGCAAAGCACGTGAAGATGAATACGTGCCGAAGCCGGGGGAGCCGGTCGAGGGCAAACCGACCACACGAGGACAGGCGGAGATCTTCGGGCGCCTTCTATCGGCGTGCAACCAGTGCCATACACTGGTCGACGTGAAACCGAATCTAACGCCCAAGGAGCGTAGAAGGGCAACGCCGTGAGCGCTCTACCCCACGCTCTGCTCCTCGGCGCTTGTCTTGTCGCGCTCGTGAGCGGTTGCGCGAGTGGCCGGGTACGCGGTGGCCAGGGCACCGAAATGCAACAAGCGCAAGAGTACGAGCCCAGTACCAAGGTGAATCCCCCCCAGGGCAATATCGACCGCACGTCAGGACCGCTCGACCTGCCCACACCGCCCCCCGTACTCGAAATCGATCTCGAACGCCGTCGCCAACCAGTCGGACCCGGGCTCGAGCCTGAGCCGGAACCCGAACCGGGCCACCACCCAGAACAGCCACAATGAGATGTCCAAGCTCTGCACTGCCGACGAAGCGGTCAACCACATCAACTCCAACCAACGCGTGTTCGTGCATGGAGGCGCCGCAACTCCCACCGGGCTGTTGGACGCCCTGGTCCGAGAAGCGAGCCGGCTTCGCGACGTCGAGCTAATCCACCTGCACACATCGGGGGAAGCGACCTACGCCAAGCCGGAATACGCACGCTCGTTTCGCGTGGCGAATCTGTTTGTCGGCCACAACATGCGCCCCTACGTCGACGGGGCCCGGGTCGACTACCTTCCCTGCTTTCTCTCCGAGATTCCCCAGTTGTTCCGTTCGGGACGGCGCGCGCTCGACGTCGCGCTCGTTCAGGTGTCGCCGCCCGACAAGCACGGGTATTGCAGCCTCGGCGTGTCGGTCGACGTGGCCCGAGCGGCAGTGGACTCCGCAAGGATCGTGATCGCCCAGGTCAATCGTCACATGCCGCGGGTCCATGGCGACGGCTTCGTGCACATCGACCAACTCGATTGGCTAGTCGAGCACGACGAGCCCCTCCCGGAGGTCCCGGCACCGTGCCCCAGCGAGGAGGAGCAGGCGATTGGACATCATACGGCTGCGCTCGTGGAGGACGGGGCTACCCTTCAAATGGGCATTGGGGCCGTCCCCGACGCTGTCCTGGGCGCACTCAAGAGCCATCGTCACCTGGGTGTTCACACCGAGATGTGGTCCGACGGGTTGCTGCCTCTGCTCGAGTGCGGAGCCGTCGACAACAGTCGTAAAATAGTACACCCAGGCCGGACCGTGTCCGGCTTCGTCATCGGCACGCGCCGCGTTTACGACTACATCGACGACAACCCGACTGTCGTCCAGTACGACATCGGGTACGTGAACCAAGTCGCGGTCATCAACCGGAACCCCAAGGTAACCGCCATCAACTCTGCGGTCGAAGTAGACCTCACCGGGCAGGTTTGCTCCGACTCCATCGGCCACCGCGTGATCTCCGGGGTCGGCGGGCAGATGGATTTCATTCGTGGCGCGATGACCTCGGAGGGAGGCAAACCGATCATCGCGCTGACTAGTCGCACCCAAAAAGGTATCCCACGAATCGTACCCACGCTGCGCCCGGGCGCCGGCGTCGTCACGACGCGGGCACACGTTCGCTTCATTATTACAGAGAACGGCGCCGTCGACCTCTACGGAAGAACACTCAACGAGCGCGCTCAATTGCTCATCTCGATTGCGCACCCCGACGACCAAGAAGCGCTCGAGCGCGCTTGGTACGAAGCGCGGGCCTAGAGTCAGCGCGCATTGGTTGCGCAACGGCCCCCCATGCCCGCATATGTTGCGTCCGAACGATGATATTGTTGACGAGTTGTGACGGAACGACGTCGGTATCGGTGTCAGACTTTGGCACGCCTCCTGCTTGAAGGGGACGTTCAACCCAACCTCGAATTGGGCCTAGGGGGAGTGTACTGTGATTCTGCCGCGTTGGTTTCCGTCCCGTTCCGAGAGCTCATCCGGGGTGCGCCTTCTCACGAGAGCGCCGGGAAGTGAAGACGACAGCGCCGCCGCGTCGACCGTGTCGACTGGGCCTGACGCTGAGTGGTTGACCAGCAACGCAGGCGGATCGTTTGCAATGGGGACCATCGATCGTCGACCTCGCCGCAAGTACCACGGTCTTCTCACCGTCCGCGAGCCGGGCATCGGCGAACCGCTCAACATGGTCGCCGAGGTAGAGGAGTGGTTCGAGGTAGGTGACGAGACGATCGCCCTACACAGCTACAATTGGGGCAACGCGATCGAGCCAAACGGCGTCGATTATCTTACCCGCTTCGAGCCGCTACCCCGTTGGACCTACCAGCTCTTCGGGCTCACGGTGACTCGCGAGCTTTGGCTCGAGGATCACGCCGATGCGGTCTGGGTTCGGTACTCGATCGAGGGGCTGACCAAGCCCGTCCACTTGAGGCTTCGTCCGCTGATCCGATGCCGTCCGATTCACGAGCTGACGTTCGCCAACCCGTTCATGAACGGAGAAATCGACATCGAGGACCGCGAATCGCTTCGCGTGCTCATGCACCCCTACAAAGACGTTCCGCCATTGATCACGAGCCTGCACGGCGCTTCGGGCACGTTCCGGGCGGACGGCCACTGGTACGAGGGGGTTCACTACGAATGGGAACGTGAGCGCGGCTACGACGACGCAGAGGACCTCTTCACACCTGGTGAGTTTCGCCTCGCCCTCGAGCACGACGGTGCCTTCTGCATCCGGCTAGGAACGACGCCAGCCGCCAGCCACGGCCCCCAAGTGCTCAGCTCGGTGCTCAGCTCACACCGATCCTTCGTAAAGGAACTCGACGACGCGGCCGATGCCTATTTGGTCGACTTCGGAGGCAAGCGCACCGGCGTCATCGCCGGATATCCCTGGTTTGGTGAATGGGCGCGGGATACCTTGATCGCCCTGCCCGGCCTCTGTTTGGCCCGAGACGAAGTCGACAAGGCACTCGGAGTTCTCGAGTCGCTGGCGAACCGCCTCGAAAACGGCTTGGTCCCCAATATCCCGCGAAGCGGCGACGTGCCGTCGAACGCCGAGTCGCTCGACGCCTCGCTTCTTTTCATCCGAGCGACCGCGCTCACCGCAAAACGGACGCGAAGCCGCCGGATCACCAGTCTCCAAGAGGCGTGCCTCGACCTGATCGACCGAATCGGAGACGGGGCGGACCCGCGCGTGCATGTCGATGCGCAGGGTTTCCTGTTCGTCGATCATGGACCTTGGGCGCTGACCTGGATGGATGCGCTCGTGGACGGTTGGCCGGTGACCCCCCGTCAGGGCTATGCCGTCGACCTCAACGCCCTATGGTTGTCCGGACTGGGGACCGCCCTTCGATGGGCAAAGAAGCTTCGGCCGGAGTTCGTCGAAAAGTGGGGCGAAACGGCGAAGAAACTATCCGATCATTTCGAGGAAAAGTTCTGGCTCCAAGATCAGGGCTTCTTGACCGACACGCACGATGGACACCACCCCGACGGACAACTGCGACCCAATCAGCTGTGGGCTCTCATGCTACCCGGCGTACCGATCGGCAGGGCCCACAGGAAGCAGGCGCTCGCGGCAGTGCGCGACAAGCTCCTCACCCCGGTGGGTTTGCGGACGCTCTCGCCCGACGACCCGGCGTACCAAGGGTTCTACCGCGGCGGACAGGCCGAACGGGATCGGGCCTATCATCAGGGAACGGTCTGGCCATGGCTTCTCGGGCTCTATGCCGATGCCGTGGAGGCTATCGAGGGTCCCGATGCAGCAACGGAAGAAATGATGCCGGTACTCGCAGCCCTTTGCGCGCACTTCCGAACGGAAGGCTGCATCGGGCAGATCGGTGAAGTATTTGACGGGGACGCGCCCCACCGTCCCGGAGGCGCGCCCGCGCAAGCGTGGAGCGTTTCGGAGGTGCTCAGGGTCGCGAAGATGGCGGGCCCATGAGAGTCCTGATGCTCGGCTGGGAGTATCCTCCCCATATCAGCGGCGGGCTCGGGACAGCCTGCGAAGGGCTGACGACCGCCCTGGCGCGCCGAGGCATCGAGATCGACTTCCTTCTGCCGAAGCTGTACGGCGAGGAGGACGCGCCACACATGCACCTGCTGGGGGCGACCTCCGCAGCGCCGACGGCTCAGATTCCGGTGCAGGCCCCCGATCCGCTTGCCGCATTGCTTGAAGCGGAGCCGGCGCTTGCCACCGACCCCATCCTCACGGCCGCAGCGGAGGCCGTTCATGCGCAGGCCGCCGAGCCCGGCGTCCGGATGCTGCACGTGCCGGCGATGCTCAAACCCTACTTGGACCAGGCAACCTACCGGGAGCTCATCACGAGCGGCGCGCTCCAACAAAGCGCAGTTGCCGACCCTGCCAGCTCGCAGAACGCCGATCCGCTTCCTGAACCGCCCAACGAGGTCACGCCGCTCGAACACGTCCACATTCCCGGAGACGAGCTGCCGTTCGCCGAAGAGGCGGAAACCGGAGCGCACTACGGCGAGGACCTTTTTTCTGAAGTGGCCCGGTACGCGATGTCGGCGACTCGCCGGGTCCACAAACGAAAGTACGACTTGGTGCATGCGCACGATTGGATGACTTTCCCCGCCGGGATCGAGATCGCCCGTCGCGCAGGCGCGCCGCTCCTGGTCCACGTTCACAGCCTCGAGTACGACCGGGCCGGCCATGGGGCGGATCGGGACATCGTTGCAGTCGAGCATCAGGGGCTCGAAAGTGCGGCGCGCATCATCGCGGTCAGCTACTACACGCGCGGACTGATCAACCGCGTTCACGATACGCCTCTCGACAAGATCTCGGTCGTGCACAACGGCGTGTACGCGCGCGAAACGGTCGAGGCATACACGGAGCAGCGCACGTCCACTGGGCCGGTCGTCCTTTTCCTGGGCCGAGTCACTTTCCAAAAGGGGCCGGAATACTTCGTGCAAGCCGCGGCGCGAGTCCTCGAGCACGTGCCCGACACGGTGTTCATGATGGCGGGGTCCGGCGACATGCTTCCACGCATGAAGGCCTTGGTGGAAGACCTAGGCATTGCCGAATCATTCCGCTTTCCTGGTTTCCTGCGCGGGGCGGAGGTCGAGCGGGCCTTTTCGACCGCCGACGTCTACGTCATGCCGTCAGTCTCGGAGCCCTTTGGCATCGCTCCCCTGGAGGCGATGAGCTACGATCGGCCAGTCATCGTGTCGAAGCAATCCGGCGTCTCGGAGGTCCTTCGCAATGCGCTCAAGGTCGACTTCTGGGATGTCGACAAGATCGCGAGCCAAATCGTGGCGCTCTTGGAGCTCCCCGAGCTCAGGCGGGTCATCGTCGAGCGCGCTCGCGAAGAGATCCGGCACATCCACTGGGACGCTGCTGCAGAAAAACTCATTCCGATCTATGAGTCGGTGCTACGTAGTTGAGGTGAATCATGCCTTCGGTCTGTTTCTATTTTGAGGTGCACCAGCCGTATCGACTGAAGCCATATGGCGCGCTTCAGGTCGGTCGCGACCACGAATACTTCGACGAGAAGCTCAACGCCGAAGTCCTGCGCAAGGTGGCCAACAAGTGCTACCTGCCAGCCAACGAGTCGATGCTGCGGCTCATCGAACGCACCGACGGGCGCTTTTGCATCTCCTACGCAGTGACCGGTGTAGCGATCGAGCAGATGAAACTTTACGCGCCCGAGGTGCTTGACAGCTTCGTGCGGCTTGCGAAGACCGGCGCCGTCGAGTTCGTCGCGGAGACGTACTACCACAGCCTGGCCGCCCTTTACGACAAGGACGAATACCGCGAACAAATCGACCTCGAGATGAAGCTCATCAAGAAAGAGTTCGGACAAACCCCGCGCGTGTTCCGCAATACCGAGCTCATCTACAATGACGAGATCGGGCAGTTCATCTCGGACCTCGGGTTCGAGGCGATGCTCATCGAGGGCGCGGACGACATCCTCGACTGGCGAAGCCCGAACTTCGTGTATCGCGTGGCCGACCGCGACACGAAGCTACTCACCAAGAACTACAAGCTGTCCGACGACATCGCGTTCCGATTCTCGAACCAGGCCTGGAACGAATATCCCCTCACCGCAGACAAGTTCGCCAGGTGGATCCACGGGCACAGCGGCGCGGGCGACGTGATCAACCTCTTCATGGACTATGAGACCTTCGGCGAACACCAGTGGAGGGAAACCGGGATCTTCGACTTCCTCGAGCACCTTCCGGACCTCCTTTTCACGCACCCGGACTGGGACATACTCACCCCGAGTCAGGTCATCGACCGGTATCCGGTCCTCGGAGAGCTCTCGTTCCACCGAACGGTATCGTGGGCCGACGAGGCGCGGGACATCAGCGCGTGGCGCGGCAACGCCATGCAGCAGCGGGCCTTGACGGAGATCTACGCTCTGGGCCCGGCGATCCGGAAGCGCAATAACTCTCACTTACTCGCGCTTTGGCGGCGCCTGCAGACCTCCGACCATTTCTATTACATGGCTACGAAATCCGCTTCTGACGCTGAGGTGCACGACTATTTTAGTCCCTACGAGGGGCCCTACGACGCGTTCATCCACTATATGAACGTCATGAAGGACGTGAACCTGTCGGTGCTGGCCCCCGTGGAGAAGCAGATTCGTCTATGAGCAAGTCGGTATTTTTCGAGATCTCTTGGGAGGTCTGCAACATGGTCGGCGGTATCCACACCGTCTTGGCGAGCCGCGTAGGGGAGGTGCAGAAACGCCACGGCGAAGACGGATACATCACGATCGGACCGGACGTTCCACGAAGCGAGGGCGTCGCGCCGGAGTTCCGAGCCGACATCTGGGATCCGGAGCTTGCTGAGTCGCTCGAGGACCACGAGGTGAGCGTGTTGATGGGGCGATGGTTGGTTCCCGGCGAGCCACGGTGTCTGCTCATCAACCAGTCCCGCCTGTACGAGCGCAAGGACGAAATCCTCGGCCGATATTGGGAGGACTACGGGCTCGATTCCTTGTTTGGGGCGTGGGACTACTACGACCCGGTCTTGTTCGCGCATGGCGCCGGCATGATCATCGAGCACATCCGCGACCGCTTCCTGCTGCCGGCTCGGCTGAGCGCCATCGTCCAGGCCCACGAATGGATGTCGGCTGGCGCAATCCTCCATTTGCAGACGGCCGCTCCCGAGATCGGGACTGTGTTCACGACGCACGCCACGATGCTCGGCCGTTCGCTTGCGGGCAGGCGTGCCGACCCCAATTTCTACCAATCGCTTCCCAGCATCGACCCCGAGGCGGCGGCCAAGGAGCTGAACGTCTCGTCGAAGCACTCGATGGAGACCGTCGCGGCTCGGGAAGCCGACGTGTTCACGACGGTCAGTGAGATTACCGCGCTCGAATGCGAGCATCTTCTTGGTCGGCGGCCCGACGTGATCCTACCGAATGGTTTTGGTGCGAGGCCGGTCTTGCCCGACCAGCGGCAACGGGCCCGCGAGGAGCTCTTCAAGCTTGCCGAGCTCACCACCGGTGACCAGTACGATCGAGAAAACACGCTGATCTTCGCGCTCGCGGGACGCTACGAGTACATCAACAAGGGCGTCGACGTTTACCTCGATGCCACCGCCGACCTAGCCGGGGAACTGGAGTCACGCCACGGCAAACGCGTGATCGTCTACGCGATGCTGCCGGCCGGGCACGCCGAGCCCAAACGCCAACTTTGGGATCGAGCCCACGGCGCTTCGGCGGGGGCCCCGTTGCGGTGCACTCACGACCTCGTCGACGAGGCCAATGACCCGATCACGAATCAGCTGAATGCGCTTGGCATCGACAATCGTCCGGGCGCACCCGTTCACGTAGTGCACGTCCCAATCTATCTGGATGGAACCGACCCACTGATCCGCCACAAATACTGGGACCTGCTTCCCGGAGCCGACCTTGGCGTCTTCCCTTCGTTCTACGAGCCCTGGGGATACACACCGCTCGAAGCAGTGGCGTTTGGGGTGCCTGCGATCACGACCGACCGCGCTGGGTTCGGCCGTTGGGTTGCGGCGCAGGGTGATCGAAAGCGCACCGGCGTTAGGGTGCTGAAGCGCGAGGGTGTGCCTGTGGACGAGGTCGAAGCTTCGCTCAAGGCGGCCCTGCTCGACTTCGTCGACCTTTCCCCGGCGGACAAGGAGTCGCTCCGAGAAGCTTCGCTCAGAACTGCGGCGTTGACCGATTGGTCCAACTTCATGGAGCACTACGAAGACGCGCATGAGCGCGCGCTAGCGGCGGGCGCAGCGCGGCGCAAAGAGCTGCCCATGGAGCGCTTGAGCGTGTCCTCCATGCCCGCGGTGTCGTCGGACACCTCGGGGGTCTTTGGGCTGTTCGTGAAGCCTCCCGCGAAGGACGGAGAAGAGGCCGCTCCGTACAAACGGACGTTCATGGTGACGAATGCTCTTCCCGAAGAGCTACTGCCACTGCAGGAGATCGCATCCAACCTCTGGTGGCGATGGCATCCCGAAGTGGCCTCTCTGTTCAAGCGAATCGACCCGAGCCTCTGGTTCAATCTCGAAGAGAATCCGCACGCGCTCCTCGATCAGGTCAAGCCCGATCGGCTCCTCGACTTGGCGATGGACGAGCAGTACGTCAGAGACGTCGCGCGGCTCCATCGAGAGATGGTCGAGTCAACGGAAATGCAGGACCCCCGCATAGCGTACTTCTGCATGGAGTTCGGGATTGCCGGATTCTTGAAGCTCTACTCGGGCGGTCTCGGAATCCTTGCTGGCGATCATCTCAAAGCAGCGAGCGACTTGAACCTGCCCCTGTGCGCGGTGGGGCTCGCTTACCACGATGGCTATTTTCATCAGATCATCGATCGTGAAGGCCGCCAAGAGGACCTCGGCGACACGAACGACTTCGAAAGCCCCCCATTCGAACCGGTGATGGTGGGGCAGTACGCGCCGCTACGGATCACCGTGCCGCTGCCGACCGGGCCAGTGCAGGTGCGGGCGTGGCAACTCAAGGTCGGCCGCGTCCCGCTGTTCCTCCTCGACACCAACGTGCCAGAAAACCGACCTGAGGACCGTGCGATCACCAATCGCTTGTATGGTGGCGACCCAGCTCATCGTCTGCGGCAGGAAATGATCCTGGGCCTCGGAGGCTATCAACTGCTGACCGAGCTCGATATCGACCCCGATGTGTTCCACATGAATGAGGGCCACAGCGCCTTCCTTCTCATCGCGCGGGCGGCACACCTGATTCAACGGCACGGCCTCAGGTCGCAGGAGGCGTTCGAGTACATCCGAAACACGACCGTGTTCACGACTCACACGCCGGTGCCCGCAGGGCATGACCACTTCCCCGAGGAGATGGTGCGCCCGTACTTGGCGCGCTTCGAGCACCTGCTTCGAATGGACGGGCCCCGCTTGATGGCGATGGGCTACACGCCAGACGATGCGCAAAACAAGTTCGGGACGACCGCGCTCGCCGTGAGAAACGCGGGCCGAATCAACGGCGTCAGCGCCAAGCATGGTCAAGTGGCGCGGGAAATGTTCCTACAGTTCTATCCCGAGTTCGACTCTGCAGACGACGTGCCGTGTACGAGCATCACCAACGGCGTGCACGTCTCGACGTGGCTCGCGCCGCGCTGGCAACGGTTGATGGAGCGGGAGATGGGGCACGGCTGGCGAGACCAGATCGAAGACCCTTACCGCTGGGAGTGGTTGCGCGAGCACGATCCGGCCGAAATCTGGTCGATCCATCGCGAGCTGCGCGCGGACTACGTCAAGTGGCTCAAAGACCACCTGACCGAGACATGGACGCGGAGGCGCGAAGACCTTTCGTTGCTCCGAGACATCCTCGCCCGGCTCGACGAGGATAGCCTCTTCATCGGTTTTGCTCGGAGGTTCGCCCCATACAAGCGCGCCGACTTGCTCTTGAGCGAACCCGAACGGCTGGCCAAGCTGCTCAACGGCAACCCGGGCGCGACGATCATCTACGCCGGCAAGGCGCATCCGGCCGACGGCCACGGCCAGGCACTGCTGCAACGGGTCTATCAAGCCACGAAACATCCCGACCTCGCAGGTCGCGTGATCTTCATGGAGAACTACTCCATCGACGAGGCTCGCCGAATGGAAGCCGGGTGCGACATCTGGCTGAACACGCCGACCCGTCCTCTCGAAGCAAGCGGCACCTCGGGCATGAAAGCCGCAATGAACGGTTGCTTGAACCTCAGTGTCGATGACGGCTGGTGGCTCGAAGGCTACGAAAAGGACAACGGATGGGTCATCGACCTGCCGGCGACATCGCTACAAGATCCGAACGCCTACGACCGCGCAGTGACGATGGCGCTGCTAGAGGGCGAGATTCTGCCGACCTACATGGATCGCAACGACGAAGGCGTGCCCGTGGCCTGGGTGAACCGGATGAAGGCCAGCATGGCGAGCATCATTCCGAAGTTCTCTGCGCGCCGCATGGTCAGCGACTACGCCGACAATTTCTATGAGCCTGCAATGAAAGACGCGGTGGCGCTGCGCGAGTCAAACTACCGCCCGCTGTTCGCTCTGGCAGACTTGGCCGAAACCATCCGTGCCCGCTGGAGCGACATCGCGATGGAACGCGTCCGCTTGGGCGGTTTGAGCAGCGACGATCTGATCGTCGGCACGACCGTCTCAGCCGAGTTGTCGCTGCATCACCCCGGACTCGACGCGAGGGACCTCGACGTCGAAGCCACTGTGACATTCGGCAGCCACGTACCCGACCGCTCCTCGAGAATCGTGGTCCCCTTCGAAACCGAAGACACCGAGGACCGAAGCACCTGGCAAGGCGCCTTCACCGTCCAAGCCAGCGGTGGTCACGAGCTGAGATTCCGAGTCCGACCAAAGGACCGAAGCTCGCTACGACCAGCAGGCCTAGGACTGCACACCCAAAAATGGCTGTGACCTGGAGCTGGCACTGCGGGACGTCAGCTCATTGCGCGGGCGAAATCCAACCCACCGACGATCCCGGTCACGCCGCGATCATCTTCGATCAAGATGCGCCGCACGTTCATTCCGAGCGCCTGCTGTGCGGCGCGGCCTATGCCCATTCCGGCGGGGAGAATCAAGATGCGGACGTTCATGGCGTTCTCCACCGCTGTGCTCGGGGGCAGCCGGCGGCAGTCGAGAGCGCAGGCCTGGTCGAAGATGCCGATCGGGAAATCTTCCTCGACCACGACCAGGCCATGCTTGTTGGAGAGATCGAGCCGGTCGACCGCCAATGCGATGGGTTCGTCCGCCCTGACCTTCACCACGGAGCCAGACGCTATCTCCGAGATTGGGGTCTTGAGACGCTTGTCGCTAACTGCACGCATGAGGTCGCGTGTGGAGACGACGCCCTCGGGCTTGCCGCCACTCGTCACGAAGACGCGATGCACGTGTTCCTTCAGCATCAGCTTCGCGGCTTCTGCCAGGCCCGCCTCCGGCGAAACCTGAAGCGCAGGTGATTTCATGACCTCTTCAACGGGGCGATCTGGAACGCGAAACGTCTCGCCGTGGGTGAACACCGCAACGTGGAGAATATCCGTGCGAGAAACCACGCCCTTGATCTGGCCGGCGTCGTCCACGACGGCGAGCGCGGACACGCCTTGATTGGAAAACAGGGCGTTCGCGGCGACCAAGCTTTCCCCTATACGAATCGTCTCGACAGGGCTGGTCATGTAGTCGGTCACGGGCATTTCAAAGTTAGCCATCTCTCCTACCTCTTCGTGTCAGGCGCCCGATGAGTGAGCGCTCGGTCAAACGGCGATCACATCGCCAAGATGCTCGATGAGCTCGGCCTCTTTGCTGGCCGCAAGGTTCTTGGAAACCGAGCCGACTACGAGCTGAGCGGTCGGACCATCGAGCGAGGAACGCAATAACCCCAAGAATCGGGGTGGAGCAACGAGAACCAGACGCTCGTATTGATTCTCCGCGCGGGCGCTTTGGAGCTTGCCTGTGAGTGTCCTGGCGAAATCGGCGACCGCCCTGTCGTGCGGGCCCTCGCTTCGGCTCATCGCGGCGCGGCGGGGGTCTCCGCTGTCTTTGCGGAACGAGCGACCCGGGCGGTCGGCGTCGATGTCCCGGTCACGCGCTCGACCCTCTGGATGCTCAATCGTCTCGACGAGATCCAACCCTTTGCCGGAACCACGGTTCTCGAACACCCGCGCCCCTGCCTCGTGGGCCACCAAAATCCATGTCCTCGCCATCGTCAGGGCTCCGTAGCTGCAAGTCAGGACGCTGGCAACGAGGGAAGCGCCCGAAGCTCGATGATCTGCTTCGTGTCGTCCTGGGCAATGACCTCGACACTCGAGAGCCTCCCTCCCTCCTCGCGGACGTAGATTTCCTTCGGCTTAGGCACCCGGTGAGCGATGTTGGAGGTGGCTACCTCGAAAACCTCGTCATTCGAGTCGTAGCTCATCCCCAGCAGCGCCCCGTTCTCGGTCTCGAGCTGCACGCCGATATTGTCCCCCAGGATGGATACGCCAACCCGCATCGACGGGAGGCGCTTCGCGACCCCATCGAAGTACTGTCGCCATTCCGAACGTTCTAGTTTCCGTGTCGTCATCGTCTCCTCCAAGCCTAGGGCTTCACATGAAGCAAACCCCGTGCCTACTTCGGCACCCTAGTTCCGTGGAAAGTTTGGGCAAAGGGCGCAAACCGTGCGCAGATTGATCGTGGCACGATAGAATTGCGTGGCGGCGGGCTTCGAGTCCGTGAGCGGCACGTCCTTGCTTGGTATGGTAACTGGCGCGCTGCGCGGAGTGTGATGGGAAACCTCAAGGCGGATCTCGAAGCGGCAGGCTTCGAGCTGATCGAGACACATATCTCCTGGGTCTTCCTGGGGGCGGCGGAGGTGCTCAAGGTCAAGCGCCCTGTCGACCTGGGCTTCCTCGACTTCACGACTCTCGAGAAACGGCGCGAGGCCTGCGACGCGGAGCTGCGCCTCAACCGGCGACTCGCGCCCGAGGTCTATATCGATGTAATCCCGATCACCGTAAACGCTTCGGGCGTCCACGCAATCGCAGGCGAAGGCACGATCGTGGACTGGGCCGTACGCATGCGCCGTCTTGCGAACGAGACACGCGCCGACGAGCTGCTGCAAGCCGGCCTCCTCGAGCCGAGGCACATCGACGAGCTCGCTGCCCACGTTGCGCGCTTTCACGAAGGTGCACGGTGCGACGCGGAGACGTCTCGACACGGAGACGCCGCGACGATCCGCCGCAACGTGAAAGAGAACTTCGAGCAGACTCGGGGCTCGATCGGCGACTACCTGAGCACCGACCAGGCGCACGAGATCGAAGCCTGGCAACTGCGCGTGCTCGGCGACGAAGGTCGCTTCATGGCGAGAGTCGACGCGAGCCGCGTCCGCGACGGGCACGGCGACCTGAGGCTCGAGCACGTTTACTTCGGGACAGACGGGTCGATCACGATCATCGATTGCATCGAGTTCAACGACCGCTTTCGGTACGGCGATGTCTGCGCAGATATCGCGTTCTTGTCGATGGACCTCGCGTGGCACGGGCGCGTGGACCTGGCGGAGCGATTTCTGGCTCGGTACGCTCGCGAGTCGAACGACTACGAGCTCTACTCAGTCGTCGATTTCTACGAGAGTTACCGCGCATTCGTCCGGGGCAAGGTTGCATCACTGCTGGCAGCAGACACCGAAGCATCGCCTGGTGCGAGGGAGCGCGCGCGGCGCGAGGCGAGGCGATACTTCGTCCTGGCCTTGGCGTACGAACGCCCGCCACTGGTGCCGCCGAGGGTCGTCGCGGTGGGGGGCATGATCGCGAGTGGAAAGAGCAACGCTGCGGCGACGGTCGCGGAGTTACTCGCGGCTCCCCTGCTGAGCTCCGACCGGACGCGGA
>CBDURI010000019.1:0-18346 GCA_965369435.1 uncultured bacterium | reverse complement strand
AGGTCACCGACCAGCGCAAGGCCCAACAGGTGGCCGGGGCGCGCAAGAAGCCCGGGGTAACCGCCGCCGCACCGGCAGCCGGTCTTCGGGGCCTCGACCAGTTTCAAGCCCTCATGCAGAGCGGCGAGGTCCAGGAGCTTCGGCTGGTGGTCAAGGCCGATGTCCAGGGTTCGGTAGAGGCGCTCCACGGCGCGCTCACCGACCTGGCGACCGAGAAGGTCAAGGTCAACGTCATTCATACTGGCGTGGGCGGCATCACCGAGAACGACGTGATGCTCGCGAGCGCATCGCAAGCCATCGTCCTCGGTTTCAACGTGAGGCCTCAGGGCAAGGCGTCGTCGACCGCCAAGAAACAGTCCGTCGAGATCCGAACCTACAGCGTCATCTATGAGGCCATCGACGAGGTGAAGGCGGCGATGAAGGGTCTCCTCGCGCCGACGATCGTCCAGGAGGACCTTGGCAAAGCGGAGGTTCGGCAGACGTTCGGCATCCCGAAGATCGGCACCATCGCGGGGTGCATGGTGCTCGAAGGCAAGATCAACCGTGGTGCTAAAGCGCGTCTCGTACGCGACGGCGTGGTCGTGTGGGAGGGTTCGATGGGCTCGCTCCGCCGCTTCAAGGAAGACACCAAAGAAGTCCAGTCCGGCATGGAGTGCGGGATCGGCCTTCAGGGCTTCAACGACATCAAAGAGCAAGACATCATCGAGTGCTACCAAGAGAAGCAGGTCGAGGCGACACTCGAGTGAGCTGAGCGCCGAGAGGTCCGAACATGGTCGTTGGCGTGTGCCAGATTTCGCTTTCGTTGCCGGGTGTGACCTCGCTGAAGGCCAAGCGTTCGATTATACGCAAGGTGCTCGATAGGACGGCGAACCGTTTCAACGTGTCGGTGGCGGAGGTCGGTCAGCAAGACGCACATCGACAAGCTACCCTCGGCTTTGCCGTCGTGTCGGGCGATAGGCGTCACGCCAACTCTATGCTCGACTCTATCGCCACGTTCGTCGAAGGGTCGGCGGACGCGGTCGTACTGGATCGCTCCACGGAATTGGTTTCGATGGGTGACGTCGGGGATTGGACGGACTGACAATGGCACAAAAGGGCTTTCGTAGAGCAGACCGCGTGTCGGAGCGCATCCGGAGCGAGCTGATGGAGCTCATGTTGCGCGGCAATGTGCGCGACCCCGCGGCGAAGGATGTCGTGGTTTCGGCCGTGCGGATGACCGATGACTTGAGCATCGCCAGGGTCTACGTGCGCGTGCTCGAAGAGATCGATGCGGACCGCCAGGATACCGTGGTCGAAGCGCTCGGTCGTGCGAGTGGGTTTCTCCGGCGGGAGATCGGGCAACGGCTGGGCCTTCGCCAGGTGCCGAAGCTCGAATTCTACTGGGACGACGTGGTGGATTCGGCGCTTCGGATCGAATCCATCCTGGACGAGATCCGGGAGGATCCGGATTCTGGCTCGGAGGGTTCCACGTGATCGAACAAGTGCTCGACGTCGCTCGCACGGGAGAGCGTTTCCTCGTGGCCTGCCACCGGCGCCCAGATGCGGATTCGCTGGGCTCCGCATTGGGGCTCATCAAGACCCTGCGCGCGATCGGCAAAGAGGCCACGCTCTTCATGCCCGAAAAAATTCCCGACTCGCTTCTCTTTCTACTGGATGGTGAGCAAGGTCTTGCGGAGGTTCCGGAGGGACTGCGGTACGACGCGACCTGGGTCATGGACATCGCGGCCAAGGCGCTGTTGCCGCCGGGGTTCCCGAGTTCCGAGGTCACTGGCCCGGTGGTCATCATCGATCACCACCATGCACACGACGACGTCGGCGACATCGTCTACCGAGACACGGACAGTGCGGCGACCGGGGAAGTCGTCATTCAGTTGATCGAGGGGTTGGGGCTCGAGTCGCTGCCCGACGGGTCCGCGACGCCCTTGTACGCGGCCATCGTGTCGGACACCGGGGGGTTCCGTTACGCGACCACGACGCCGGCAACCTTGCGGTTGGGCGCGCGGCTCCTCGAAGCGGGCGCCGACCCCTGGCACGTAGCGTATCAGTTGTTCGAGCGCTGGGAGCCGGCGCGGCTTCGGTTGCTGTCGGCGATCATCGCGACGGTCGAGATGGCGTTCGACGGCCGTGTGGCCATCATGCGGGTGACTCGCGAGATGTTGGACATCTGCGGCGCCAACGACGACATGGTCGAGGGCATGGTCAATTACGCGCGCCGGGTCGAAGGTGTCGAGATCGGGGCGTTGCTGTGGGAGTGGGAGGTCCGGGATGCCGCGGGTGTGCACGTCGAGACCAAGATCAGTCTTCGCTCGCGCGGTGAGGCTGACGTATCGGTGATCGCGGCGGCCCTCAACGGCGGCGGCCATCGTGCGGCCGCGGCGACGCAGCTCGACATCACCATCGATCAAGCCGAAGAACGGTTGCGGGCGGAGCTCACCAAGTACTTCGCATGAACGGCCTTCTCATCGTCGACAAGCCCGCCGGGTGTACGTCACACGACGTCGTGCGGCGCGTCCGGAAGGCCTTGGGACAGCGCTCGGTCGGACACGCCGGCACGCTCGACCCGCTAGCAACCGGGGTGTTGGTGGTCGCGGTCGGGGAGGGCACCAAGCTCGTTTCGCACTTGCAGTCCGACGACAAGCGCTACGAGGTGACGATTGCCCTGGGTGCCGAGACCGACTCCCTCGACGCGGACGGGGAGGTGACCGAGACCGCGAACGTGCCGCAGCTCGATTCGGCGATGGTGGAACGAGCGCTGCTGCCGTTCATCGGGCGTCATCTTCAGGAGGCACCCAAGCTGAGCGCCATCAAGCTGGGCGGGACTCCCCTTCACCGCCGAGTGCGTCGGGGTGAAGAGGTCGAAGCGCCCGTGCGCGAGGTCGAGCTCTACGAGGCCAAGGTCGACGAAGTCAGCGAGGAGGCGCTGCGGCTGAGCCTTCATTGTGGGAAGGGCTTCTACGTGCGGTCGTTGGCGCGAGACGTCGCACGGGCGCTTGGGACGCTCGGCCATGTGAAGGTCCTGCGCCGGACGGCGAGCGGGGCGTTCTCGATAGACGCTAGTCTGTACGGGGACCAGATGACCGCCGACGCCATCGGGGAGCGTTTGATCCCGCTGAGGGAAGCTTGCGGCGCGCTATGGCGCGTCGATCTGACGGACGAGGGAGTCTCGCACGCGCGCCACGGCCGCCCGATTGGGCCCGACGTCATCGTGGGCGAGGCCTGGCGGGACGCGTCGCCGGACGAAGCACTCGCGCTCTTTGCGCCTGATGGCGAACCGGTGGCCCTCGGTCGTCGAGTGGACGATGGGATTCGCGTCGTCCGTGGGTTCACCACGGCTGCTCCCGATGTGGTAAGCCAGTAGCGTGGAGCGGACGCGCTACCTGATCGTCGGAGCCGGCGTCAGCGGCTTGGCGTTTGCCGACTGGCTGCGCGACGACGACTATCTCATCGTCGAGGCCGAAGATGAGATCGGTGGCTATTGTCGCACGATCAAACGCGATGGCTTCGTCTGGGACTACTCGGGGCATTTCTTTCATTTCAGGCATCCCGAGATCGAGAGAGACCTCGTCGAGCGCATGGGGGACGGGCGTGTGCTCCGCGTCGAGCGTGACAGCCGAATCTGGTACGCGGACCGACTCATCGATTTCCCGTTCCAGAAGAACATCCACCAGCTGCCGGAGGATGAATACGAACAATGCGTTCGCGACCTGAAGGATCGGCCGGAGGACAAGGGCGGCAATTTCAAGGAGATGCTCTATGCGCGCTACGGCCGCGGCATTGCCGAGAAGTTCCTGATCCCTTACAACGAAAAGCTCTACGCTTTGAACCTGACCGCGCTCGACGCCGACGCGATGGGGCGGTTCTTTCCGCACGCGAGCGTCGAGGAGATCCTCGGGAACGCGGACGCGCCCGCCAACGACGGCTACAACGCGACGTTCACCTATCCCGAGGGCGGGGCGATTCAGTACGTGGAGGCGCTCGCTCGAGGCGTCCGTGGCGATCGAATCGCGCTGGGTGAGCGGGTCTTGGCCATCGACCGCAAAGCCAAAGTCGCGACGACGAACAGACGCCAGATCGGCTACGACCGGCTCATCAGCAGCGCCCCGTTGGTGGCTCTGCTCGACATGTGCGGCGTGGACTACGATTCAGGCGTATTGAGCCACAACAAGGTGCAGGTGTTCAACTTCGGCTTCGACAGTAAGGGGCCAACGGATGTGCACTGGATCTACTACCCACAGCGAGATCTCTCATTCTACCGCGTCGGTTTCTACGACAACATCTTCGGCTCGGACCGAATGAGTCTGTATGTCGAGGTCGGCTTGCCCTGGGATGCCGAGCTCTCCGATGATGAACGCGGCGCCTTGAAGGCGCGGGTTTTGTCCGATCTCCAAACATGTGGCGTCCTGACCAACCAGACGCTCCTCGCCTCGCACGACGTCCTGCTCGACCCCGCGTACGTGCACATCACGACGCAATCGAACTCCGAGTCCGCCGCCAGGAGAGAGCTCCTCGCCGCCGAGGATGTCCATTCGATCGGCCGCTACGGCGCATGGACCTACTGCTCCATCGAAGACAACATCGTCGAAGCGCGGCAGTTGGCCGACCAGCTCGCCACGACAAACAGCTAACGACTGGGCGCACGGTGCGTATGGGGGGCACGGCATCATGGAACATTTCGCAGAGCTTTTTGTGACCTATGGCTACCCGATGCTCTTCCTCTTGGGCATCGTGGAGTTCTTGGGCGTGCCCATTGCTGCGGCTCCAGTCCTGATGGTGGTCGGCGCCGCCTCCATTGCCGGCATACTCAATCCTGTCCTGGCGGTTGGGTCGGTCGTCATGGGTGCGCTGCTGACCGAGTCGTTTTGGTTCGGGCTTGCTCGCTGGCGTGGCGCACGCCTGCTCGATGTCGCGTGTGGGTTGGCATCGAACCCCAACGTCTGCGTGCTCTCGTTCCGAGACCGGGTGCGCAAGAGTGGAGCGGGGATCCTCATCGCCGCCAAATTCATTCCGGGCACGGGGAGTGTGCCGGCGTTCGCCGCGGGCCTGTCGGGGCTCGGCTATCGCCGATTCGTCTCGTTCGATGCGGTGGCTCTGCTGCTGTGGAGCGCGGCGTACGTGCTCGTCGGGGGGCTCTTTCACGCACAGGTGGAAACGCTCGCACAAAGCGTGTCGAGCCACTTCGCGTGGGTTGGCGGCGGTCTGTCCGCTCTGTTTGTCCTCGCCTTCGCGTGGCGAGTCCACAAGGTCAGGCTCCATCGAGGCATGCACGCCCGGCACGACCCGGCCGTCCGGTCCTTGGGTCACGCCCGGCTGCCTCAACAGGTCTCGCCTTGCCACTCGGCGCCGCTGTCCCGATAATCCGCTGCATGCCGAGCACATCCAGCACCGGGCGAGCGCTTGCCGCTACCTTCACCGTCGTTTTCGCGTTGGGCCTCGCCTCTTGCACGAGCAAGAGCGAACCTGTCGAGGACAAAGCCGCACCGCCGACGGAGCCCGTCGCCGAAAAGGTAGAGCTGCCCCGAGCGCCCGTGGATTTTCCGCCGATGAAGGTCCCCGCGGGCAATCGTCAGACTCCAGAAAAAATCGCCCTGGGCCACCAGCTCTTCTTCGATGCGCGCATGAGCGTCGATGGCTCGCGTTCGTGTTACTCGTGCCACCAGAACGAGCACGGCAACGGCGGTGAGACCCCGCTCGCCGTGGGTGCGAAGCAAAAGCAACTCACACGGCACAGCCCCGTCATCTGGAACACCGGGTTCTTCGAGGCGTTCTACTGGGGCGGTCGAGCCGGGAGCCTCGAGGCGCAAGCGAAGGGCGCGTGGGGCGGTGGCAACATGGGCGTTGGAAAAGAAAACCTCGCCGCCAAGGCCGCCGAGCTTGCGAAGATCAAGGGCTACCAGCAGCAGTTCAAGAAGGTGTTCCCCGACGAGGGAATGACGCCCGACACGATTGCCAAAGCGATTTCCGCGTATGAACGCACCTTGATCTGCAGCGAAACCGCGTACGATCGTTACGCGAAGGGCGATGACAACGCGCTCACCGATCAGCAGAAGCAGGGATGGGCACTCTTCATGGGCAAAGGTCAGTGTGCTGTCTGCCACGCGCCCCCTTTGTTCTCGAACGCCATGGGAGTCCCTGGCGGCCTCTACTACAACGTGGGAATCGGTACCGCAGGGAGGGCAGCGGACGAGGTCGATATCGGCCGCGCCAAGATCAGCGAGCAGGATGCCGATTGGGCAGCTTTCAAGGTTCCGTCTTTGCGCAACGTGTCCAAGAGCGCGCCGTACTTTCACGACGGGTCGGTGCCCACTTTGGCAGAAGCCGTGGCGCTCATGGCGACCGGCGGCATCGACAATAAGAACAAGACACCCCTGCTGGCCGATCGGGGCATGGGCGAGGAGGAGCTCGGTGCAATCGTAGCGTTCCTCGGCGCCCTCGACTGCGGGAAGCTAGAGCAGCCAGACCTTCCGAAGTAGGCAGGCACTGGCGCCGACGCTGGCACTGACGCTGGCACCGACCCTGCCGCTGAGACACAGTCCCCGCATGACTGACGAAAACATCCGCAACCTCGGCCCCCTTGCAGCGTTCGCCGGCATCTGGGAAGGCGCGAAAGGCATCGACCTGGCCCCTGACGATGATCGGTCCATCGTCGAGCGCAATGAGTACAGCGAGCGCGTGGTTTTGGAGCCCATTGGCCTGGTCGAGAACCACGAGCAATCGCTTTACGGTCTCCGATACTCGAAGATGGCCTGGCGCCTCGGCGTCGAGGATCCGTTCCACGAAGAGGTGGGCTACTGGCTCTGGGACTCGGCCGCCCGTCAGGTCATGCTCACGTTCATCGTGCCACGCGGCGTGACGGTGCTGGCAGGCGGTACGGTCGAGCCCGACGCGACCAGCATGAAGTTATCCGCCGAGGTGGGCGCCGAGGTCTTCGGAATCTGTTCGGGCCCGTTCCTAGACGAACAGTTCAAGACCGTCCGCTACGACATCGAGCTCACTGTCAACGACGACGGGTCATTCTTCTATGCGCAGAACACGCAGCTGCAGATCAAGGGGCAAAGCGACATCTTCGCGCATACAGACGAGAACACGCTGCGCAAGGTGGAGTAGGGCGTCTCGTCAGTGCGAAGTCGGGACGTAGCCCGCCGTCATCATCTCGTTCACCCGATCCAACGCCGCCTTCCAAGAGCGCGCCAACTCCGGCGTCCAATCGGACCCCGAGACCGCAGCCAGCGCTTCTAGCATCGCCTCGGCGTACGGCGGGTACATGTCGGCGGGGGTCTCGTACGAAAACTGGTGCCGCGACCCCATCGCGTGGACGTACTGGTCGAGCCAGTGCTCGTGGTCGAGCATGTTCAGGACCGCGCCGAGAGTTTCGGTCATCATGCGTTGCTGGTTGGCGCGGCTGTAGGTGCCGAAGAGCTCCACCGCGTCGGGACGCTTGGCAAAGAGGCTCTCGTACAAGCGGTCGGTGAGCTCGGCTTCGTGCTCGGACACCTCGACGAGATGTTCCTTCAGTAAATCCACGTTAATTTGCGGGTTTTGAGCGTCCATGGCCCTACTTTACAACAAATAAAGTAACGCGCCAGCTCACCCTCGTTGCGCGACGTAGTCCAGGACCTCCCGGGGGGATAGCTCGACGCTCGAGGGTCCGCTCCGGATGTAGAACGCCTCCTTGTTTTTCCCCTTGAGGAAGACCGGTCTCGGCGAGCGTTCGCACTGGACGGCGACCACGAGCTTGGAGTCGATGGGCTGTAGTTGAAACCGCATCAGCGGTGAGAACTCGGCGCCGATGTGTTGGTTGACGAGATTCTTGAGGTGCAGCCTGCACTTGTCTTCGTTGTCGAACTTGTCGTGTTCGACGCCGAGGACCTCGCCGTTATCGCTGATGCCGATCAGAAGGGTGCCGCCATCGGAGTTCATGAATGCGGTGGCGCTCTTGAGCCACGCGAGCTCGATTTCTTTGCCGAACTTTTCTGTTTTCAGATTCATACGAATCGTCGATTTGAACTCCAGCGTCCGGCCTTCACCGCCAGCGATTAGCTTCTGTACATCCTGCTGGAAGCTCTTGGGAGCGATGAGTTGTTTGGGGAGGTCCTTGAGTTGGTGACCGTACTTGCGGACGATGCTCACCGCCGGCAACAGGCCGAGCAACAAGACCAAGGCGATGACGACGATGAGCTGCGGCGTCCAATCGATGGGGGCGCCAAAGATCTCGGGCTCGGGCACCGCGACACCCATCCAGATTCCCGACAGCGGATCCATCAGGCGGAAACCCGCCCAAGCCCACACCTCGCCCGATCGAAAATGCACCGGCTCGTCCGCCAGTCCGCCGGCAGCGATCCATGCGGCCACGGCGCGCTCGACTAGCTGGCTACCTGTCTTGCTCGGATCGACGAACACGTGTTGGGGCTCGGTCGCCGCCTCTCCTGGCTGCCGCGAGCGGAAGGGTATGAACACGTCTCCATCCGACCTGCACAAGAACGTCTCGCTTCGCTCGCTTACCTCGATTTCACTCACGACCGCGAATACGTCGCCCAACAACAGGTCGAACGCGACGACGTGCGTATTCCCGTCCGCCGGCGTCCAACGCATCGACTGCGTTACGCCGAGTCGCTGCCGCTCGAAGAACTGGTACGGCTCGGTGCGATAGATCTCAGCGTCCGATGCGTTGCTCATCGCGCCGATGAACCACGGCCGATCGGCCGGCACGTAGCCTGGGAGATCGATCCAAGATTTGCCGAGCAGCTCGCGCTCCGCACTCCAGTGTTCGCGAAGCAGCCGCCCCTTAGCCTCGCGAAGCCCTCGCGTTCGTGTGACCCAGCCTCGGGGCTCACCTGCCGTCTTGCGGTCCCGCGAGAGGAGCAACTCGTGACCTTTCGAGTCGGCCACGATCAACGCGGTCACCATGGGCAGCGGCTCGAGCACGGGGGCGAGCTTGGCCAGCATGGTGGCCCGCTCTTCAGAGTCGAGGAGGCCCGCCTTGCCCCACTCCCAAGTCAGCCGGAGCCGTCGGTCGACCGGATCCATGCGCGTTCGGAACTCCTGTCGCGCCTGGGTCGAAGCCCGCTCGATGTGCGTGCGTGCCGTGCTCCGCTCCGCGCTTGAAGCACTGGACATCGCCAGGGCTACGATGGCGCCGGAGGTGAGTAGAATGACGAGGGTGAGATCCCTCAGCAGCCGGGTGCGGATGTTTCGTGGCCGGAGCCTGAAGAGGTCAGCGATTGGAAACATACCGACTATCGATGCCGACTACCCGGAGAGGCAGACTGGAGGCGCCGGTCAGGATCGAACTGACGAATGGAGGTTTTGCAAACCTCTGCCTTACCACTTGGCTACGGCGCCGAAGGCTGCAGTCTGTAGCGCTTCTCATGGCGCTTGTCACGCAGCGTTTTCCAGCTTAGCCAACGACCGGGGTGGCGCGCCACACCTTGCGTGGTAGGCACTCTCACATGACATCACAGGACTCCTTTCAGAGCCGTGTCACCATTCACGCAGGAGGCCGCCAGGTCGTAATTCATCGCCTGGACGCCCTGACTCGCGCCGGCTTCGAGGGCATCGATACCCTCCCGTATTCCATCCGGGTTCTGCTCGAAAACCTTCTTCGATATGAAGACGGTAAGACCGTCACGCGTGAGGACATCGAGGCGGTGGCCGCTTGGGATCCGGCCGCGGTCCCCAGCACCGAAATCGCTTTTCGCCCGTCGCGTGTCCTCCTTCAGGACTTCACCGGCGTTCCGGCAGTGGTCGACCTAGCAGCCATGCGCGATCAATTCGCGAGAATGGGTGGGGACCCGAGTCGAATCAATCCGCTTCAGCCCGTGGACTTGGTGATCGACCACTCGGTGCAGGTCGACTCCTATGGCCTGCTGCGCTCCTTTGAAGACAACGTGAAGCGCGAATTCGAACGCAATCAGGAGCGCTATCAGTTCCTCAAATGGGGGCAGAGCGCGTTCGAGAACATGCGCGTCGTGCCACCCGGCACCGGTATCGTGCACCAGGTCAACCTCGAGTATCTCGCCAGCGTGGTCTTTACCCGCGACGCGAATGGGGAGACGGTTGCATATCCCGACAGCCTCGTCGGCACCGATTCACATACGACGATGATCAACGGTCTAGGTGTCCTCGGCTGGGGCGTGGGCGGCATCGAAGCCGAGGCGGCCATGCTCGGACAGCCGATCAGCATGCTCTTGCCGCAGGTCGTTGGCTTCAAACTGACGGGCAAGCTCCCGGAGGGCGCGACGGCGACGGATGCGGTCCTGACCGTCACGCAGATGCTTCGCGAGAGGGGCGTCGTTGGGAAGTTCGTCGAGTTCTACGGCGAAGGCATGGAAAATCTCGCGCTTCCGGACCGAGCGACGATCGCGAACATGGCGCCCGAGTATGGCGCGACGATGGGCTTCTTCCCGGTCGACAAGGAGACCCTGGCGTACCTTCGATTCAGCGGGCGAGAGGAGGCGCATGTCGATGTGGTCGAGCGGGTGCTCAAGGAACAAGGGTTGTTCCACCAGGCTGCCGCTCCCGAGCCGCGTTTCACCGACACGCTCGGGCTCGACCTCGGCGACGTGGTGCCTTCGATCGCAGGCCCAAAGCGTCCGCAGGACCGCATTCCGCTGACCGAATCGAAGCGCTCCTGGCAGGAGGTGCTTCGCGGTTATGAGGCGTCGGCCGACACAGGGGTCGAGGTCACGCGCGGCGACGAGACCTTCAACCTCAAGAATGGCGCTGTCGTCATTGCAGCCATCACCAGCTGCACGAACACCTCGAACCCCTCGGTCATGTTGGCCGCCGGCCTCGTAGCCAAGAAGGCCGTCGAAAAGGGCCTTCGTACCAAGCCCTGGGTGAAAACGAGCCTCGCGCCGGGCTCGCAGGTGGTGACCGAGTACCTCGAGGAAGCCGGCTTGCTCGATGAGCTCGACAAGCTGCGCTTCAACTTGGTCGGCTACGGGTGCACGACGTGCATTGGGAATTCCGGCCCACTCGACCCGGAGATCGCAGAGGCGGTCCAAGCCAACGACCTGATCGTGACCTCCGCGCTGAGCGGCAACCGGAACTTCGAAGGCCGCGTCAACCCGTTGACCCGCGCCAACTACCTTGCCTCGCCACCGCTGGTCGTGGCGTATGCACTCGCTGGCACGATGGACATCGACTTCGAGCGCGATCCGGTCGGACAGGACACCGAAGGCAACGATGTGTTTCTTCGCGACCTCTGGCCCTCCCAACAGGAGGTGACGGAGATGCTCCGGACTTCGGTGAAGAAAGAGCAATTCGTGGAGCGCTACGCGGCGGTGCTCGACGGACCACCGCAGTGGCAAGAGGTGAGCTTCGAGCAGACGGACCGGTACCGTTGGGACCCCGACTCGACGTATGTTCGACTGCCGCCGTTTTTCGATGGGGTCGAGGTGGGCGAACCGGCACCGCCCGGGGACATCGCGGGCGCTCGAGTGCTGTGCCTTCTTGGGGATTCGGTGACGACCGATCACATCTCTCCGGCAGGCGCCATCGCACTCGACGGCCCCGCTGCGAAGTACCTCGTGGAGCACGGGGTTTCTCCACGCGACTTCAACAGCTACGGCAGCCGCCGTGGCAATCACGAAGTCATGATGCGCGGTACGTTTGCGAACATCCGGCTTCGCAATCTCTTGGCGCCAGGCACCGAGGGCGGCGTCACGCGCTACCTGCCCACCAACGAGCAGATGAGCATTTACGACGCCGCAATGAAGTACCAGGCCGAAGGGACTCCGCTCGTCGTCATCGCGGGCAAAGAATACGGCACGGGCTCCTCGCGTGATTGGGCTGCCAAGGGCACGCTGCTGCTCGGCGTCCGGGCGGTCATCGCGGAGAGCTACGAGCGCATCCACCGGTCGAACTTGATCGGCATGGGCGTGCTTCCGCTCGAGTTCGAGGCGGGCGGCGGTCGCGAGGCACTGGGGCTCACCGGCGAGGAAACCTTCGCTGTTTCCGGGATTTCGGATGGCCTTGCTCCGGGCAAGGTGCTCTCGGTCCAAACAGACACCGGCAAGTCGTTCACCGTGAAGGCCCGGCTCGATACCCCGCAGGAGGTCGAATACTTCCTGCATGGTGGGATCTTGCAGTACGTCTTGCGACAACTTGCGGCGCAAGGGTAAGCGACCGCCTAGGGCGTCATGTCACTCGTCTTCGTAATCTCGCCGCCCCGCGCGGGCTCGACGCTCCTTCAGCGCATGTTGGGTGCGCACTCCGAGAT
Organism: uncultured bacterium; assembly: GCA_965369435.1. GTDB lineage: Bacteria > Myxococcota_A > Polyangia > Polyangiales > Houyiibacteriaceae > SG8-38. The sequence goes on along the minus strand of CBDURI010000019.1, from coordinate 6,126 downwards.
CTTTACCCATCCGGAGCCGCACCTGATTACGCCGATCGCGCACCTCGGCGTCTACGACAACATCGACAAGGCGCCGTACGACCACATCAACGCGGCCGAGGCGGCCAAGACGTTCATCGAAGGGCTGCCTGGGGGGGAGCAAGATTACCTCGATGCGCTACGCGCCTACACCGACACGTTGTACGGCCGTATGTTGTCGACGAGCGAGAGCAGCATCTTCCTCGACAAGACCCCGGCTAACGCGCTCGTGCTGCCTTTCTTGCAGCGCCTCTATCCGGACGCGATGTACGTGGTCTTGACCCGACATCCTCTCGCGATCTTCAGCTCGTACGCGAACAGCTTTTTCGACGGCGATTGGGAGGCCGCGCACGCCTTCAATCCGATCCTCGAGCGGTACGTGCCGGCCATGGCGGCGTTCTTGCGCGAGCGGCCCGTTCCGTTACTGCACGTAGCCTACGAAGATTTGGTGATCGAACCCGAGCCCCAGCTGGAGCGGATCTTTGCGTTCCTCGGTCTCGAGCACGAACCGGATGCGGTCGAGTACGGCAAGGCGGGACCGATGAAAAAGGGGATGGGCGATCCGATTACCGTCCACACGCACGACCGGCCGGTAACGGACAACGTCGACAAATGGGCGGCCGAGCTCGCCCATGATTCGGACAAGCGCATGCTGGCAGAGCAGATGATCGGACAGATCGACCCCGCCGATCTCGAGGCGTGGCAGTGGCCCACCGATGCACTGTGGGCGCCAATCGAGGCCGCAGGAGGCGGCCCGGCGCCCAAGCCGTCGCGCAACAGCTACACCTTTCAGCGCCGAGTCATGCTTGCCTTGAAGAAAGACATCCACAAACGCGCGCATGGCAGGATCATCAAGCGCGTGAAGTACTACTGCGACGTGCTGCTCAGGGACTAGCCCGGCGTAGGCGGGCGATGAGGACCTGCGACTCGGTGGCGTCGGTGATCGGCTTCCCATCGAAGTCTCCCGTGTGCGATTCCAACGCGAAGCCATTGTAGTGGAGCAACGCCTCGAGCTCGGCCGGGAAGAACTGCCTCTGCGTGAGCGGTGTGCAAAACGATTGCCCCTTCTTCTCCGGATGCTCGAAGTCCATCATGATGGTTTCGATCTGCGTGACGGGGTCGTAGCTGAAGTACTCGCTATAGCGATAGCGAACGCCGCCTCGGGGGTGCGGGACTTCACCGCCGCGGTACTGCTTCGATGGATCGCGGGCGAGGCTGACTGGGTCGGGCAGCAAGACGTCGAAGGCGAAGCGCCCTCCGGCCCGCAGATGATGGCGGACGGTCGCGAATCCACGCTCGATATCCTCTCGCGTGTAGAGGTGCATCCACACGTTGAAGGGAGCGATGACCAAGGGGAATTTCCGGCGGAGGCGAAGGCGCGCGAGGTCGCCCTGACGGAGCTCCACCCGATCGCGCGCCGCGCGTGGCAGCCGTTCCAGCCGCTGCTGAGCCTGCTCGAGCATCGGGGACATGGGTTCGACTCCGACGACGCAGATGCCCGCTGTGGCGATCGCACACGCAACCCGGCCGGTCCCCACGCCCAGCTCGAGCACGGGGCCACCCGACTCGGCCGCCAGTCGGGTGTAGAACCGCACGTCGTGCCGTCGCCGACGGTACGCCTGATCGTAGTACGCGCCGTCCTCGTAGTGTGCCTGCGACCCCGTCACGCTGCGCCGCCGTTTGCGTTCAGCCACGGGCTCCCGCCAGGTGCGCGGCGAGCTCGGCAAAGCCGCGGCCTCGGTCGCCGTCTGTGATGTATCGAGGAGGGACGGGAAGCCGGTCCAAATGCTCCCGGACGTTCGCGACTCCGACGCTCTTGGGGAAGTATTCGAACGCGGCGGCGTCGTTGCCGCTGTCGCCGACGAACACCCAGCGTTCGAGCTCGGCACTGAGCTCGATGCCTAGGACGTCGTCGAGCGCGCGCGCCACCCCTTTGGCTTTGTCCCATGCGCCCGGAACAGCGTGCGCGTGCACGGTCGAGACGGAGCTGCGTGCGCCCATCCGTTCGATGAGCCCGACCAATGCATCGATCTCCCCTTGCGGGAGCGACGCGAACTCGCCTACGTCGAAGGCGAGGTCGCACCGGCGGTGAAGATGATCGCGGGTGGTTTGCACCTGCGGGATGTCGGTCTCGACCTGACAGCGGATCGCGTCGAGTAGGACCGCCTGATCGGCACGTTCCGTCTCGGTGCAGAAGTACCCTTCATGCGTCCCGGCGTCGTCGACCCAAGCCCAGCCCGCGCCGTTTTCCCCGACCGCAGCTCGGACAGGCCACAGGCGCGCGATGACGTCGGTCCACCCGAGTGGCCTGCCAGTCACGGCGATCAGCTCGAAACCGGCGTCTGCCAGCAGGTGCATAGCGGAGTACGCATTAGCCTCGAGCACGCCATTGCGGGTGACTGTATCGTCGATATCGAAGACCACGCCGCGAACGCCGGCGGGATCCAGCTCTCGGTAGCTCTGCATCTCGGCTCCCCATACCATACCCCTGGACTTGCGGACCCGTTCGGACCGGCGTACCGTGGAACGAGACGGAGGGGATACCGTGCCCAATCTTGGATTCGGCGAGCTAGTCATCGTTTTTCTGATCGTGATGCTGATTTTCGGCGCCGGACGGCTGCCTCAAATCGGCGAAGGGCTCGGCAAGGCCATCCGCAATCTCAAGCGGGGCCTCAACACCGACGACGACATCGACGTGACACCAGACGTGACGCCGGCCGACAAGCAGGTCCCGAAGCAGGCCGCCTCCCGTGTGGAGGATGCCGAAGTCGTCGACAAGGTCGAGAGCAAGTAGCCTCAGTCCCGCTCAATCCGTCGGCTCGTCGTGTGGTCTCGTTGATGGTTCGTTCGTCTGTTCGTGTGTTTGGGCGGGCGGCTCCGATAGCGCCATTCGTATCTCGAGAATCGTCTTGCAGCTCAGCCGAAGCGGCGGGGCAAGGTCAGGCGCCGATGCCGCTTCCTTGAGCTCGGTCTTGCGCAGAAGAGGAGCGAGCAGCAGCGCGGTGTCGAGTGGCGTGTCTGGGTTACGCACGATTGCGTTACGCGGCCGGTAGCGCACCACCCATCGACGATGACCGTATACGGTGTGCAAGACGCTCGGGTGATTGGGCCGCGCGGCACAAATGCGGACCACGTCTTCTTCGGTCAGCGACGGGTTGTCGAGCAGAATGCGAACGACGTCGGGATGGGGGTCGCGCACGACCCGTTGAATCAGCGACCGATCGTGAGTGCGCGCAAGTGACTTCCGTTCGCCAAGCGTGAGCGGGCGGCCGCGTCCGAAATCGGGAACCTGGCGCTTGTCTTCCGACGGAGCGCCGTCGTCGAAGGGTGGTGCTACGAAGTCTGCGACCTGGTGAAGCTCGACTCGTCTTGCGGTGGCCCCAAGCTGGGGTCGCCTCGGCGCAATCCGTGGATCGAAAAGCGTCCAGCCCAGTGCGAGAAACACCGAGCGTGCATCGGCGCCGCCAAGCGACGCGCCTCGATGCGCCTCGTCGAGCAGTCGCACCGCCTCCTCGTCCGACAGGGATTCGAGGCGCTCGCAGATCAGGCCGACGCGCATATCGATCTCGTCCAGCCGCGCTAGCCGCTGAAAGAGCTCTCCGAACGATGTTGCGTCCCCCACGGCCTGCGTGCCCCTTCCGGCTAGCGTAACGAGAGGGCTGCAAAGCGCCAGCTTGACGCAGTGCGTCGCCGGGCTAGCCTCGTCTCAGTGATGGTTGGGACGGAGCAGACTCGGGTCATCAAGCGGTACGCAAACCGCAAGCTGTATGACACGCGCGACAGCAGGTACGTCACCCTCGACCGCATCGCCGAGCTCGTTCGTAACGGCGACGAGGTGAAGGTCATCGACAACGGTTCGAAGGCGGACATCACCAAGGTCACGCTCGCCCAGATCATCTACGAAGAGCAGAAGAGCGGAAACGCCACGGCCTGGTCGGTACAGAGCCTTCGAGGCTTCATCCTGCAGGGCCGCCAGAAGCTCATTTCCTCGCTAAAAGAGGGTCCGGTTGGCAAGCTCGTGGGTCGGGCCGAGGAGATCGGCGCCGAGGTCTACAGCGCGGCCGATGACCGTGTGCGCGCCGTTCTAGAGAGGGCCGCCGCTCACGTGAAGCAGCTCCAAGGCGAGGTGCTCCGGCTTCAGACTCGGATCGAGGAGCTGGAAGCAAAAGTGCGCCAGGGCTCTACAAAAGACGACTCGCCTGATAACTTGGAATAATTCCCGTTTTAGCGGGTTCTAAGAGCAGGCATGCCCAGCAAATCGAAGAAAATCGCCCCAGAGCGGCAGCTTTTCGAGGTCGAGGCTCGACCGCATCTGGATGCGCTCTATTCGGTGGCGCTCCGGCTGACTCGCTCGCCGGTCGATGCGGAGGACTTGGTTCAGGACACGCTGGTGCGAGCCTATCGCTTCTACGCTCGCTTCGAGACGGGCACCAACTTCAAGGCTTGGCTGTTGAGAATCCAGATGAACTCCTTCGTCAACCGATACCGTCGCGCCGTCCGCGAGCGACGGGTCTTCGACGGCCCCATGGCGGTGCCCGTCGGGGAGGGCGTCATGAGCCGGGCGAGCATGCGCGGCCTCACCGACCCCGAAGGTGATGCGCAGCGGCGATTGATCGCGCGGGAGATCAATCGCGCGTTCGAAGAGCTGTCGGACGACGCCCGCACGATGGTGCTGCTCGCCGATGTCGAGGAGCTTTCGTACAAAGAGATTGCCGACGTCATCGGCTGCCCGATCGGCACGGTGATGTCGCGCTTGCATCGCGCTCGGAAGCAACTTCAGGGCTCGTTGCAACGGCACGCGGTGGAGCTCGGCATCATCGAGGACGACGATACTGACATCGAGGAACCCCTTCCGCTCGAAGCATTTCGTGCGCGCAAGGCGTTGAAGCAATGAGTTGCAAGCTCGTACGACGGCATCTCGGCGCCTTGGTCGACGGGGAGCTCGATCCGGCCACGCAGATCGAGTTCGAGCGACACTTGGAAGCGTGTGCGGGTTGCCAGGAGCACCTCGCGTTCGAAAGCTCGTTGCGTCAGCAGACACGGGATTCGATCGGAAACGTTCGCGCGCCTGAGCATCTATGGGGCCGTGCAATCCATCGTCTGGACGAGATCGATGAGGCGAGGGCCGAGCACACTTCGCCGATCGAGGTGCGACCGTTGCGGTGGCGTCAAACTTGGCCGATCGCGGCAGCCGCCGCCGCGGTCCTCATCATTGGTGCGGTCGTGGGGCTGCCGGAGAGCACGGACTACCAGAGCGCCGGCATGCTCCAAGATTTCATGAACCTGCATTCTCAGTCGCTGCCCTCCGACGTGGAGGCTGAGGCGCCGCAGGACGTCGTCCGCTACTTTCAGGGCAAGACCCCTTTCCCGGTGAAGCCTGCGAAGTTCGAAGAGCCGAACATGAAGTTCATGGGCGCCCGCTTCATCAAGATCGGCGCCCGCCCGGCCGCCGCGCTCTACTACGAGCGCGGGGGGCATCGCGTCACACTGCTGGTTTTTCAGTCGCCCGAGATCGTGCGCAATGCGAAGCGCACACATGTCGGAGGCCGTGAGGTTTATTATCACGATGTAGGCGGTGCCGTGGTGACGATCCGCCAGCAGGGGGGCGTGAACTACGCGTTTTTCGGTGACATCGATCGCCCCACGCTCTTCCAACTCGCCGCCAGCGCACGCGTCGCGTACTGAAAACCTCGGCCAGCCATGAGGTTTGTAGCGGCTCTGACGTTGACACGGTGAGCCCCAGACCTCTATTCTTTTTTTGACGCTGGCGTAACTTTGCATGCGCTTGGGAGAGCGGGTTCGACGCACTTTCGTCCCAGGGACGAGAAGGCTGGTAACCTCGTGTGGGAATCGAAGGGGAGTCCAAATGCCGGATGACAACATGTCGAGCGATTTGCCAACCAAGGTCGGGGATCCACCCGAGATCGACGAAGAGATCGATCAGTTCGCGGAGAATGCTTTCGACGCGCTCATGATGGATGAGCCGGGGAAAGAGTCGCCCGAAGAGCCCGAGGTCGCGCAAGCCGAGGAAGCGGTCGCGAGGGAGACCGGCGAGTACGAGGATGTGGAGCTCGATGACGTGATCATGGTCTCCGATGTCCCGCCCGA